>NZ_JBBVMF010000030.1:0-37930 GCF_038150125.1 Rhodohalobacter sp. 8-1
TCGAAGGGGGACACTCCAGAATAAACTCATTATTGGACCTAAAGTTATAGGTTCTAAGTTGATACCTCGTGGGCTCTGCCCCGAGGTAGTTTATTTCGAATATTCTTGCTTATAGTCTTCAGGTATAAATACCATCCAGTGAAAATGATTGGGCATTAAGCACCAGGAAAGCAGTTCATAGTGTTTTAGTAAATGAGACCTCATCTTTTTTAGAAAAAACAAATAGTTCTCCGAAGAAAAGAATATTTTCTGCCTGTTATTTCCTTGATTGTATATGTGATATAATCTCCCTCCAATAAATTCCATAGTTGATTCTCCTGATTAACTTTATAAATGATTATTCTAAGAATTAAATGAATAGATCTCTATTTGGCAAATGCCCCACCACGGCTGACGGTTGTTTTTACCGTCTGTCGGGTAAGTTAAGGTCTGTTGGTTTGATAAAAGAGATTCTCTGAACTAGGTTCGGGGCAGACTCACTCGTCAGCCCGCAACTGCAGCGTGCAGACGAGGGTTCCTGGCTGCCGTTGCCGCCTGTCGGGTAGATTAAGGTCTGTTGGTTTGATGAAGGATTTTCCTGAATTGACCTCGAGCCACACCCATTTGTCAGCCTGACCCGTGATGGACTTATTCGGAGCGGAAGCAGCGTGCAGACGAGGATGCTTGACATTTTTTCAATCCTTAAAATTAAAGAGCGACATTTTTGTCAGGGCAGTTTGTCATTTTTTCAAGTTCGGCGCATGTTTATCTCAATTGGAATAACACTTGATATATTAAACAGTGAAGTGAGTGCGATTTAAGATAAAAACACTCAATGATTCGTAACCTAACTTAAAAATCAATGGAGGTAACTGACATGAGAACTCGAAATCTTCCAACTACGCTTGCGGATCGAAATTCAGACCTGACAACATTCAGTAGCTGGATGGACCGCATTTTTGACGAAGTCATCAATCAAAACTCAGGTACATTTGTGCCTACCCTGAATGTTTCTGAAACAGATCAGACATTTGAAATCTCTGTTGCTCTGCCGGGAATGAGCAGAGACGATGTAGAGATACACTACGAAAATGATGTGCTTACTATTAGCGGCGAACGTAAGTGGAAGCACGAAGAGAAAGAAAACGGACGCCGCTATCACAGAGTTGAATCAGGATACGGTACTTTTAGCAGATCATTGCCACTGCCAAATTTTGTTGACTCCGATCAAATATCAGCAGAGTTTGAAAACGGTGAATTGATCATAACGGCTCCAAAGCTAAAAGAGAAAGCCGGTAAAAAGATAGAAGTAAAATAGTCTAAACCGGTAAATTCTTAAGTATTAAAAAAGGCTGCGGTGTGAATCGCGGCCTTTTTTGTGTTATTGATGAAATTCGATAAATCTATTGGGATCCAATTCCCGATCTGCGGTCTTACGACTTTAAAATACATGAAGGTGTGGGCTAAAGTCCTTCAACTAATTTATATCGATTTCGGGGGATATTTTCCTATTTTTGATTTATGCTTGCTCAAAAAGACAACAAATCGAATACAGAGTATTTATTACAGGTGCCGGAAGGCCAGCACACCGACATCCGGCTGGACAAATATATTACCTCGTTTATCCAGAATGCGTCTCGCAACAAAGTGCAGAAAGCTATCAAAGATGGATATGTTGTGGTTAACGGCGAAACTGAAAAAGCCTCATACACCATGCAGCCGGGCGATAAAATCGAAATTCGCCTGCCGAAGCCACCGCCACCCGAAGCGGAACCGGAGCCGATGGACCTCGATATTGTGTATGAAGACGAGCATCTGATCATTGTCAATAAATCGGTGGATATGGTCGTGCATCCCGCGTTCGGCAACTGGACCGGCACGCTGGTGAACGGGCTGCTCTATCACACACAGGAAAACCTGTCACTGACGGATGAAGAGACACTTCGGCCGGGGATTGTTCATCGGCTGGACAAAAATACAAGCGGCCTTCTGGTTGTGGCCAAAAATGATGTGGCGCACAAGAAACTTGCAAAACAGTTTGCAGATAAGACGGCCAACAGAACGTACTGGACGATCGTATGGGGCAACCCGCCGGACTCAGGCACCATCACGGGAAACATCGGCCGGTCGCCGAAAGACAGGAAAATAATGACTGTTCGGCCTGATGGGGAAGGCAAACACGCCGTCACACATTTTAAAGTACGTGAGCGGTTTGATCACCTTTCTCTGCTTGAAGTAAGCCTCGAAACAGGCCGGACACACCAGATTCGAGTCCACATGCAGCATGAAGGCTACTACGTATTTGGTGATATTACTTATGGTGGAAACTCAGTTCGTTACGGTCCCAACACCGGGAGCCGCAAACAGATGTTTAACAACCTGTTTGCGAGAATAACCGATCAAATGCTTCATGCCAAAACCCTGGGAATTGTGCACCCGGCCACAGACGAATACATGGAGTTCAATTCGGAGCTTCCCGAGAATTTTCAATATGTGCTTGATACGTTGCGCACCAATTGTAAACCTAATTAATTAACTAATTAAAGCCTGATATAGATTTATGGGAAAGAATACAAAGACAATTAACATCGAAGTAGAGCTCGACGACAAAAACATACCAACTGACATCAAATGGAATGCTACTGATTTGGAGGGGTATGATGAAGCCTCCTGCCGTGCAATGCTGCTCTCTTTGTGGGATCACAATCGCAAAGACACCCTGCGCCTGGATTTGTGGACGCGGGATATGACCATTGATGAGATGAAGATTTTTTTCCATCAAACACTGGTAACGATGGCAGATACCCTGGAAAACTCAACAAATGATGATCGTATCAGCGGTGACATGAGAGACTTCTGTGCCTATTTTGCGGATAAAATGGACATCAAAGAGTAACGATATACCGATCTTCATTAACGCTCCTGATTATTGGCGCAAAGTTCCTATATTTACCACGACATTGATCAGCGACATAAATTAAAGTTAAGAAGCAGCCATGCAATACCTCGATTTTGAACAGCCGATTGCCGACCTCGAAGATAAAATCCAGGAACTACAGGATTTGTCAGTAGGAGATGGTGTTTTAAAGCCCGAAATTGACCGGCTCAAAAAGAAAGCGCAGCAGCTCAGGGAATCTATTTTTACGAACCTTACCCGGTGGCAGCGTGTGCAGCTTGCACGTCACCCGGAGCGGCCATATACACTAGATTACATTGAACGGATTGCAGATGATTTTATAGAAATCCATGGCGACCGATATCACAGCGATGATCACGCCATTGTGGGTGGTTTTGCTACAGTTGGGGGGGAGTCAGTCGTGCTGATCGGCCATCAAAAAGGGCGGGATACAAAGAGCCGGCAGTACCGGAATTTTGGAATGGCAAATCCCGAGGGATATCGTAAATCGTACCGGCTGATGAAGCTTGCCGAAAAATTTGATTTGCCGGTCATTACCCTTCTCGATACTCCGGGTGCCTATCCCGGGCTGGAAGCTGAAGAGAGAGGACAGGCTGAGGCGATTGCAAAGAATTTGAAAATGATGGCTACTCTTGAAGTGCCTATCATCAGTATCGTCATTGGCGAGGGTGCCAGTGGTGGTGCCATCGGAATCGGAATGGGAAATGAGGTGTATATGATGGAAAATACATGGTATTCTGTCATTGCTCCAGAATCGTGCTCATCTATTCTCTGGAAAACGTGGGATTATAAAGAGCAAGCCGCCGCAGCGCTTAAACTGACGGCTAAAGATTTGCTCGAGATGAATGTGATTGACGGGATCATTCCTGAACCTGTTGGGGGAGCCCACAGAGACTACAATCAGTCTGCTTTGGCAGTGAAAGAGCGCTGTCTGGAAAGCCTGAAGCGCTTGAAAAAATTGAAAGCCGATAAACTCATCGATCAGAGAATTGATAAATACGCCTCTATGGGTGTATGGGCCGGATCAGAGAATGCTTAAGTAACGAGATGGTTATTTTTCCAGAGAGTCCGCCTGTTTTTTCCTATACGCACATATTGCGGAGCCGCTATGGCGAAACAGATCAAATGGGATATGTATATTACGGCCGATATCCGGAATTTTTTGAAGTAGCCAGAACCGAGATGCTTCGTTCGCTGAACTTGACATACCGAAAGATGGAAGAGGACGGCGTTATGCTGCCTGTTGTTTCGATGGAAATAGATTACAAACAGCCGGTTTTTTATGATGAACAGATGCAGATAAAAGTTATGCTGTTTGACAGGCCGACCGTCAGGCTTCAAACGTATTACGCTATTTACACTCAGCGGCAGAATAAGCCTCATATTAAAGGTCGGGTTGCCTTATGTTTTATGGATTCAGAAACCCGTAAGCCGGTCAAAGCTCCGGCGATGTTTTTTGAAAAGTTTGAAACATGAAGCGGCTTTCGAATCCATTTCTTTACCTGTTCGTATTGGCGTGCGTTTCATTTGTCTTATTAGTATCGTTTGGAGAAGTTTTATGGAGTACAACAGGATCTGTAGCTGAGCGTCACTGGACAGAAAAAATGTTTTTCGGTATTTGCCATCAGCTGCCAGATCGAACGTATAGTGTTGATGGGGCCTTAATGGCGGTAAATACTCGCTGTTTCGGAATTTTTTTGGGAATATTGGCCGGTTGGGTTTTGCTTCCCTTTATGGGTAAATATACGGTTGACAGGCACTGGCCTGTAATACTGTTACTGCTGGCTGTAACTTTACAGGTAGTTGATTATTTGGGAAATTTAGCTGAGCTTTGGCACAATACAAATCACTCGAGAGCACTTTTGGGTGTACTGTTTGGCGTTGCGCTTTCGGTTTCGGTCTCGGATCTGTTTGTGAAACGTAAACCTAACTTATAAACATATATTATTATGGAACAAGACGAACAATCAACCGGCACATCCCCGGACTCGATTTCATTTGGAGATATGTTGCCTTCGGCAACTGTCGTAGGCTTGATATTTAGCATCATCACGTTTGCAATTGGCCTGGCCGTGGGCTACTACGAAATAAGCAGCGAAGCGACCGGCGCTATGCTTTCTCCATCAATGTTAAGTGGCACGGTTATTTGCCTGATATCATTATTAGGTGGTGTACTGGCTGTATGGCATTTTGTGAAAGAGGTAAATCCTTATATTAAACTTGGGCAGGGAGCCGCGCTCGGTTTTCTAACAGGGGCCGTAATGGTCATCTTGTCGGCTGTATACTCCGAGGTTTGGAATTTCATCGATCCCGATTATACCGAGCAGCTCGTGGAAGCCACGATTGCCAATGTTGAAGCCATGGATTTGCCTGATGCACAAAAAGATGCAATGATAGATAGTATGGCAAGTTCAGTGAGGCAGGGACAATCATTTGTATCTCAAATTTTATGGGGTATTCCTGTATCAGGTATTCTGAATTTGTTGTCGGGAATGGTTGGCGTTAAGATTTTTGCAAAAAAAGAGAATCAGGAGTCATTCTAAGCATTTGAATAATTCAGATTACGGTTCACGGATGTTAAACCAAATGAATATCCCCTGGGTTGAGCGAAAAGGTTTTTCGCACTGGGGGATGTCGCTCTTATGGCTAATTGTTGTGTTTGTGATGTCTCAGGTGGTAGTTGCGATTGTTTCTGTAGCTATTCTTTATGCGACAGGTGAGGCTACAACCACGCAGGAGCTAATGACGGCATTACAAAACCGGCTTGATATCCTGTTTATCGGGAATTCGGTGGGACAAATTTTCATTCTGGGGCTTGCCACATTCCTGGTCGTTGGGCTTCATACCGGTAAAGAAACCAAGCGTCAGTTTCTCAGAATAACATGGAAAGACGATACGGTATTTTATATGATTGTCGGAGGAATTTTAATTCTTGCCATTCAACCGACCGTCATGTTTTTAGGCTATCTGAATTCGTTTCTCCCCACACCTGATTTTCTCGAAGAACTGCATCGTGGTCAGTACGAAATGTTTGAGGAGTATCTCACATCTGACGGCGTACTTCTCATTGGGCTGTTTCATGTAGCTCTTGTGCCGGCTTTTGCGGAAGAGGTTTTGTTTAGGGGATATGTGATGCGGGCATTCGAGCGAAGTTCAGGAATCATCGCAGCGTTAGTTTTATCCAGTTTCATTTTTGCAGCGTTTCATCTGCAGCTCACAAATTTACTGCCACTGGCCACTCTCGGAGCTACAATGGGGCTCTTAGCGTGGCTGTCCGGATCCATCTGGCCGGCAGCGGTTGCTCACTTTGTAAACAACGGATCTGCAGTTGTGATGGCCACTTATATGCCGGAACAGGCGTTTGCCGATATGACACCGGAAACATTACCGCCACTATGGATGTTAGCTTTAAGCATCGTTATCTCCGGAATTTTGGTTAAAATACTGTACGAGAAATCTAACTATCGGCTAAAGTCATGAGTTTTTTTGGACGCTCTAAACCAAACAAGATCGAAAATTGGGTGTGTGTTATGGAACGGCACATCGAGTTTGAGGTCGAGATGGCAAAGAATTACCTTGCAAACCACAGGATACCATCAAACATTCTAAACAAGCGTGACTCCGCGCATAGCCTCAATATCGGCGAGATGTCCCTCATCTATCTCTATGTTCCTAAAGAGTTCGAAAAACGGGCAAGAAAAGCACTCTCAGAATTTCAAGATGAACTGGATGAAGACAACTAATCGTTGACCGAATTAACCAAACGTATTCTTGTTGCAGTACCGGCAGCCTCCATTTTTATAAGCCTTGCCTGGATGGGAGGGTTTTACTTTAACGCTGTAATGGCTCTTCTTGCAGCGGGTACCATCTGGGAAGTCGGAAGGTTGCTAAAAATGTCGGGACGAGACCTTTTTTTACCGGTCAGTTACTTGATAGCGGGTGCTATTTGGGTAGCGGTAATTTTGCCCGACCCGGTACTATATGTTTTTGTAGCTCTTCTGATTCTGGCTACAGCGGATGCTTTCATTTCAACAAAATCTGAGTGGTCAGTAAAATGGCTGAACACCATGTTATGTGCTGTATATACCACACTGGGATACTACATGGCCGCCGCCGTTCGCGAGCTGGGGACGGGCCAAGATGGGTTTTGGCTGATCCTTGCACTATTTTTGATGATATGGGGGAATGATGTATTTGCCTATTTTGGAGGCAAAAATTTTGGGCGGCGAAAACTGGCACCTCACATCAGCCCTAATAAAACATGGGAAGGATTTTGGTTCGGTTTTCTTGGGGCTGTTACAGGCGCTACGATTGCGTGGTTCTCTGTTGCAGATTTTCCGCTAACCTTTTATCAGTTACTGCCAGCTGCAATTATAACAAGCGTTACAGGCCCTGTCGGAGATCTTCTGGAAAGCAGTATGAAACGGCGTGCAGACATGAAAGACTCATCGTCTCTGCTGCCGGGGCACGGCGGGCTATTCGACCGTTTTGATGCAATGATTCTCACGGCTCCATTTATCTACTTTTATTTCACACTTTTTGTGTAGTTTTTTTGTTGTGTGAAGAAAAGCCCTATACACCTTCAAATCATACAGTTATGGAAAAAGAACTACAGATATTAATTACAGGAGGCACAGGATTTATTGGCGAATTTCTATGCGAGCGGCTCGCACGAGATGGCCATTATTTAACGCTGATCAGCCGATCGCCTGAGAAATATTCCGAAGAGAATGCTAAAAATCAGACCTACATAAGCTGGGGCAGTAACCTTGCTAAGCAGATGGACAAAACGGATGTGGTAATCAATCTTGTGGGTGAAAATCTTTTTGGCAAGCGGTGGACCGATGAGGTAAAAAAACGACTTTATGACAGCCGGATTGATCTCACAAATAAGCTGGTAGATGCCATGGAGGAGTCGTCAAATCCACCTGACCTTTTTATTTCCGCATCGGGTATAAACTATTATGGAGACTCGGGCAGCAAAGTGCTGACCGAGGATGAGAAGCCGGGCGATGATTTCCTTGCAAATTTGTGTGTTGACTGGGAAGGGGCCGCACAAAGGGCAAAAGAATTTGGTGTGCGTGTAGCGATTCCAAGAATAGCGCCGGTTCTTGAAGACGGAGATGGAATAATTGAGAAAATGAAACTTCCTTTCTCTCTGTTTGTTGGCGGATCGCTGGGTTCAGGAGATCAGTATTTGTCGTGGATACACATGTATGATATGATTAGTGCGCTAATGTTTCCAATCGAAAATCCTGAGATATCAGGTCCATACAACGCAGCATCACCGAACCCGGTTCAAATGGATGAGTTTGCAAATACAATGGGTAGAGTGATGAATCGGCCGTCTTTCTTTAAAGTGCCGGAATTTGTATTAAATACTGTATTGGGTGAAGCGGCCACACCGGTTTTGGCCAGTCTTCGCGTTCAGCCGAAAGTTCTGCAGAAAACAGGATTTGGATTTCAGTACGCTGATCTTGAAGTCGCCCTCGGGGATATTTTATAAGATAGAGGACCTCTAAGCGTCGAGCTGCGTGCCTTCGGCAGGGAGACCTTGAAGTGTCCGGTGCATAGCCCATACAGAGTCTAAATAAAGCGGCAAGCTTGTGTTGCTAATAGGTGTATTTTCTGTCAAACCAGGTGCTCAGAGAGTAGCAATAGAAAGTGATAAGAGTTAGCGGATCTTATTGACAATTTCCTTTTACTTTGAACGCGGAAAATCCTTATCTTATAAACTTGGGGCAAGTTCCATACAGCCAGCTCCCTATGAACTCCGTCAGGGTCGGAAGGCAGCAGCGGTAGTAGGTCGTAGCGGCGTGATATGGGTCGCTTGCCCCTCTTTTTTTATCTTATCTTTTTTGTGCTGTTCAGTATACACTTTTCTTTTCTTTGGATGATAACCATCACGACCATTTTACAAAGTTGCAGCCACGCTTTTGCTGATATCTTTTGCAATATGATCTGCATGAACGCGTGTATTTTCGATAAATAACCGGCTGGTATCCATGCCGCCACAAACCACACCTGCTACATACATTCCTTTTCGATTGGTTTCCAGACTCTCATCGTCAAAAACAGGCATCTGCAGCTCATCTTCCGTTAGTTCTATACCCAGTTCCTGCATAAGCCCAAAATGAGGCCGATAGCCGGTCATCGCCAGTACAAAATCGTTAGGAATAGTTTTGAGTCCCTCAGGGGTTTGAATATCCACCTCTTTTTCCCGGATCTCCACGACCTCGGAATTGAAATATCCTGTGATAGATCCCTCTTTTATGCGATTGTCAATATCCGGTTTTACCCAATACTTGATGGTCTCCTTAAGGGTGTCGTGGCGGACTAAAATAGATACGTTTGCATTGGCTCTATAAGTTTCAAGAGCTGCATCAGCGGCAGAATTTCCCCCTCCAACAACAAGCACATTCTGCCAGGCATAGCGGTGAGGTTCATCGTAGTAGTGCAACACTTTAGGCAGATCTTCTCCGGGAACTTTCATCAGGTTTTCCTGTCCATAGAATCCCGTGGCAACCACTACTTTATCAGCTTTGTAGGTATCTTTATTAGTTGTTACCTCAAAATTTCCATCGCCACCGGTAACGGTTTGTACCGTTTCGTATAGGTTCACATTCAAATCAAAATGTTCAGCAGCACGCCTGTAATATTCCAGCGCCTCTTTGCGTGTGGGTTTAGGACCGTGAGAAATAAACGGAATATTTCCAATTTCCAGCCGGTCCGATGTGGAAAAGAATGTCATGTTTACCGGGTAGTTGTAGATGGAATTGACCAGGCAACCCCGGTCGATGATTAACGATGGAATGTCTCTTTGTTTAAGTGCGATGGCCGTTGCCAGCCCAATTGGACCTGCGCCGATAATTATTACCATTGAAATATTTATTTAGAGTGTTTGGACCTGATTTTGATAAAGAATATGTGATCAAAAAGTCCCCTCCTTCTCAAGGAGGGGATTTAGGGGTGGTTTTGCCCTGGGCATCCCTTTGGAAAACAGGTTTTTGAGTCTAATTATAATTCAAAAACTAAAGGCTACCACCCCCAGCCCCTCCTTACACAGGAGGGGAGTGTATTATCCACAGTTAATAGTACTCAGGCTATTTACTATACAATTAAAGATAAGAACAATTATGGGGTGAAATCATTCGGATTGCTTGCATCTTCCAGTCTGTTTAAAATCATGTTGAAATATTGGCAGATTGTCCGCTCCATCCAGCCGGGAGGCATGCTCCAGTAGCCTACGTGGCCGCCACGTTCAGTAAAACAAGCCGTCAGGTATGGGTTCTGATGGATATCGTCCATTGGAATATAATCGAACGGACACAGTGGGTCTTCTCTGCTGTGTATCAACAGTCCCGGTTTTGATATCCGATCAAGAAAAAATGCACTCGAGCACTGGTTGTAGTAGTCTTCGGCGTCCTTAAATCCATGGACGGGTGCAGTAACCTGGTCATCAAATTCGAAGAGTGTTGAGCCGTAAAATGCGGGGAGATCTTCGAATATCCTTCTCTTTTGCTGCAGTTTATCGCGCAGTGTGATTAGAAACTGGTAATCGTAAAGGCGGTTAAATCCATTTTGAAGGTTTACGGATCCTCTGTACAAATCATAAGGAACAGATACCGCAGCAAATGCCTGGATGAGACTTTCATCAGAAAAATGGTTCAAATAGTTAAGCAGTACACTTCCGCCTAATGAAAAGCCGGCTGCGATCTGAATAGAATCAGGATACTGTGTTTCAATCCATTTGCAAACTGTCTGCAGATCTTCATACTCACCGGAATGATAAAAACGCCGGGTCTGGTTCATTTCGCCGCCACAACTCCTGAAATTCATAGCTACTACGTTATAACCAAAGAATGCCATTTGGCTGGCCAGGTTTTGAATATAATAACGCCCAGATGACCCTTCGAGACCATGTAGCAGAATGAGAACGGGAGCATCAGGGCTTCTGTGGATGCGGTCTAGATTCAGAAAATCACCATCTGGCGTGTCAATTTTAACTCTCTTAAAAGATGCATGAGACGGCCTGAAAAACAGAGATGCACAAATTGTGTGAAAGTGGCCGTTAAAACACCACGGAGCAGATTTAAAATCGGTTAGTTCTGGTTTGAGGGGTTTTGTCTTCAATAACACGTTATTAAATTCAGAAAACATCAATATGAAAAAAAGAGAGCTGCATGTCACGTCCCAATTAATATTGTTTTGGCCATCCATATCATATCAACGCGTCATCCCGGCCTTGAGCTGGTATCTCCAAATCATGCCGAACTGCAAAACTTTGTCAAGGTAAATCTTGTCCTGAATCAGAGATGGAAGATCGCGGGTGGAAGCCCGCGATGACGTTGTAAGGTTTGTTAACCCACGCCGGTCATGCCTAGCCCCGAGCCGGCGTCTCCCATCCAAGTTATACATCCCGCCATTGGGACGTATCTTGTCTTTGCAAAAACGGGAGATCGCGGATCAGTGTCCGCGATGATTGTAGAAATAAGACTGTAAACCTTGCTAAAAATATGTTCCGATAAAAACAGGAAATCGTATCTAATCTTCCGCATATTAAAGCCTTATGGATATGACAAGTAAAAGAAAGAATTCTCGCCGAATCGCTGCAATCGATCTTGGAACGAACTCATTTCACGCGGTAATCGTGGATGTGTTTCCGGATGGAAGTTTTCAAACTGTTGATAAACTCAAGGAGATGGTGCTTCTGGCTGAGAAAGGGTTTGGCCAGAATTTGTCGCCGGCAGCATCGGACCGCGCCGTTGAAGCGCTTAAGAAAATAAAAACCCTTTGTGACCATCAAAATGCCGAGCAGGTGCTTGCCTATGCAACCAGTGCCATTCGTGAGGCCGAAAACGGCGGCGAGTTTATTCAGCGTGCAATAGATGAGGTCGGAATTAAAATTAACGCAATACCCGGCCGAATGGAGGCGGAACTGATTGGCCTCGCCGTTCGTCACGGTATTCAGCTTCCGGATCAGCCCGCTCTGATGGTGGATATTGGGGGTGGCAGCGTAGAGTTCATTATCGGGGATAAGAAACGATTCTATTTCCTGACGAGCAAAAAAATTGGGGTGGCTCGCATGACCGCCAGCTATGTGGATTCTGATCCAATTTCAAAAGAAGAGATTTCAAAGCTGGAACATCATTATGAAGAGCAGCTTCGCGATGTTGCCCAGGCATTTGCCACACATCGGGCCGGAATAATGATTGGGTCATCAGGTACAATGGAAAATATTGGCCTGATGATTGCCAAGCGCGAGGGTAAGTTAAAGAACCTCTCGGTTAATGAACTTGAGTTTACAAATGAACAGTTTTATTCCTTGTATGACGAACTCATTAGAATGAACCGCAAGGAGCGCTCAAAGCTTTCCGAGCTGGATGATAAGCGAATCGACCTGATTGCCCCGGGACTGATCCTGGTTAGATATCTTCTGAAAAAGTTCTCCATCAAAAGGGTGAAAATATCATCACAGGCACTTAGAGAAGGGATTATTCTCAGGTATATCAATAAAGAGATGGACGAGCTGAAAGGCATGGCCACATACGATGAGCCGCGACTGCGCAGCGTGATGGAGCTGGTGAACCGGTATGACTGGCATGAAGATCACTCCGCGCATGTTGCAAAACTCAGCATGGCACTGTTTGATGAATTTCGCGACAAATTAAATCTCACTGACGTAGACCGTGAACTCCTGAAATATTCGGCCTTTATGCATGATATCGGGTATTTCATTTCGCACCGAAAGCATCATAAACATGCACTTTATATTATCCGCCATTCAGATCTTCTTGGGTTTAAAGAGATCGAAATTGAGATGATGGCCAACATTTCACGCTACCACCGCCGATCGACACCTAAGATGCGGCACAAATATTTTAAGAAACTGCCGAAACCGGTGAGAGAGCGAATCAAAAAATTGGCGGCAATATTGCGTGTAGCCGATGGACTTGACCGAAGTCACTACCAGAACGTACGGGACGTCCGGGTTGAGCGGAGCGGGCAAAAAACCCGCTTATTAATCATCACGGAAACAGATCCTCAGCTTGAAATATGGGGAGCTATGAGAAAACGGTCCCTACTCGAAGAGGTGCTTTCAAGTGACGTGGAAGTGATTATAGATCCTAAATCACCCTACAAATATCACTGATTATTGTCTGAATCTGAGCTTTCGGCCTGCCGCTTTTTCACTTTTTGAACATATTCGTAACGGGCACGAATGCCCGCGCGGTTCCCGTAGAATGTACCCAGGCCGCATGCAAATCCAACCACAAGGATTAAAATCAATTCTGATCCTCCGGCATTTTCACTGATGGCAAAAATCCAGGTGGCCGGGGGTAAAAAAATGAGTGTTGCCAATACGAGGTGGTTGTTGGTCGGTTCCGGTACTTTTGTGATATACCTTTTTATGGCCGCATACGATAGGTTCAGGTATATAAATCCAACGGCCAGTAACGTGGCTAATCCAATCCAGCCCGGATCTGAAGCATACACTAAAAATGGATTTGCGGCGAGAATAATCCCAAGTGATATCATGATCACCCAGGTAGCGTATGCGAAAAATCGGGCAGTGTCTTGCATGTTTGAGTTTAGTCAGTCAGGATTTACTTATAAGAAGGCTAAAGATAATGTGATTAGAGCCCACTTTCAGCACTTATTCCGAGGCAGAGGGCGGGAGTATCTAGCATACAGAGAAAGTTAATAAGGATATTTATATTCTCTGCATAATTTATATGTACCATATAAGTGAGAGGGCAAAAAAGAAAGAGTCTGAGTTGTATAATACCCAGAAAAGTTTTGCGAAATAAGGGGTTCTTTTTGGGAAAAAATGTAGTCGCTCAAAGTTTCGCTGATGATTCTGCTATAATTAAAGCCCTTTTGCCTTAATTATAATTAGTTGCTCACTATTATGATATGCATGCATTAATTGTTGAAAACAATCTACTGCAGAACAAAGAACTTCAGAAGCAGATGTTAGAAGAGCAGTTTAACCTTGATTGCACCAAAACACTGCGGGAAGCAGAAGAACGGTAGCCGTTTGAATCGGTTGTTGCAGGCAGACTTGTGACATTAACCATGCTTACCTTGCTTGTACTTCCAACTATTTTATCACTGGATGGAAAAAGGCAAAAAGCTGGTCATTAAAGAACATGAATTTTAAAATTAATCCACTGAGGTATTCGATATGAATGACGCTTATTTACACTTGGTTATTAATCATCTTCCTGTTTTCAGTATGCTTTTTGGGCTTCTTATTTTGATTTGGGGGCTCATCAAATCAAATACAGCAATTAAAAAACTGGCGATGGTACTTTTTATTGTTGGGGCAGTAGGCAGCTATGCAGCTGTGGAGACGGGAGAGGGAGCCGAAGACATTATCGAGGATTTTGCGCCGTCGATATCTCATGATTTGATTCACGATCATGAAGAAGCCGCTGAAATTGCAATGTGGTTCTCGTATGTAACCGGAGGATTGGCTTTGCTGGCGCTATTTACAACAGGAAAAAATGTTCGGTATGAGAAAGTCCTGACCGGTGTGCTGTTTATTGCAGCCCTGGCTGCTGTTGGAATGCTAATGTACACAGCGTATGAAGGCGGAAAAATTCGGCACCCGGAGGCTCATGAAACGGCTGTTATGATGATTCCTTCAGATGACATAATTAATGAAATAGATATAAAAGCACAATCGCATCACGGCTGACTCTGGCAAAGCTCGATCAAAACACCATGATTGTCTTTGGGATGCACAAACGCTACAAGTTTGTTATCGGCACCCTGCTTGGGTATTTCATTTAGCAGGGTAAAGCCTTCCCCTCTCAGGCGCTCCATTTCCTTATGGATATCATACACTTCAAATGCCACGTGATGAATACCTTCGCCTTTTTTATCAACGAATTTTTGAATGACGGATGATGCATCTGTAGGGCCGAGTAGTTCCACTTTCGATTCTCCGGTTTCAAAAAATGCGGTTTCTACCTTTTCACTCTCAACAGTTTCTGTTTTGATGAGTTTTTGGTTCAGGATTATTTCGTAGGTCCTGATTGCCTGGTCAAGATTGGCTACGGCAATTCCGATATGGTCTATATGCATAACTGTATGGTTTAAAAGTTACGTAACTCTATTTAACGACATCAAACGAAGTATCCAGTTTGGAAGCGGTGTGGTTCGTTTCCTGTTTTTTAGATTTAGATACCAGCCCCATCGCTTCATGACGGGCATTTTATGAGTCTGAACAAACTCAATGAGTGTTCCATCACGATCTTCAATATAAGAAAATCGCCCGGCAGCTTCACCCATATCAAAGGTATTGGCGCTGTCTATGATGAATGGTCTCCCTGACTCTTCACATTTAGTTTTCAACCTGTCCATATCGTTTACGTCAAAACAGACGTGAATGAACCCGAGATCGCCCCAATAGCGGTTCCGGTAAATATTTCTGGGCTCGTTTGTCAGGTCCTGGATCAGTTCAACCTGGATGCCCCCAAGCAGCCGGCTGAATGCACCATCATCTCTTTGTGGTTTTACAAAGCATGTTCTTCTGTAATTACTGCCGGCAGGAAGATCTTCAAATGATCCGGATTCATCATAGATGGCGCTGCTGAAGCCGAGTACATCAGTATAGAGAGTTGATGATTTATCAATGTCGCTCACCCCGATTGTAATTCCGCAAACTCCGCCAGTTGTTTCAGAGCCTTTCTTGAACCAGGAGTTGTCTTCTACAACTTGAAATGTATTGCCATAGGGATCCCGGACCCAAAATGTATGCCCGATAGCCGGATGATAGAAGAGGTTTGAGACAGTGTCATCAGCATCGCGCTTAAGCGTCCGGTGAGTGATTGCAGGATTGACTGATTTTATCTTGACTGCGTTGATTCCAAGATCCCCGAACCTGGGAGTGTGTTCGGCCGGCGCAGGCGTTCTGTTTTTAAACTGCCAGATTTCAAAACCGCCGCCGCCCATCATATTCAGCGCCAGAACGGCACGCCGCGAGTGAACTTCGTTACCGGTATACTGCTTCATGAGCGTGGCGTCGGCTTCATCATCAAACACCGGTACATTCATGTTAAATGTATTTCGGTACCAGCTCCACGCCTCATCAACGTCTGCCACACCGATTCCGACCTGTTGAATTCCTGTAATAAGTTGAGGCATATTTAAAGATGAAATTTCAAAACAGAAAGTACAAGAGTTCAGGTGATTTCAAAAACCGGGAAGGAGTTTTAACAAGTATGGAAATAAAAAAAGCCGCGCTGTAGGGCGCGGCTTTAATGGAAGTGACGATAATAAGAGTTTAGTTTTGATCCCAAAAAACACGATCCAGCATGGTTCTGTCTGGCACGTTGGCTTGATTTCGTTGATCCTCGGAGTCCGGATAGGCAACGAGTCGAATCATTTGTCCATTTAGATCAGGATTATGGTTTGCAGGAATTTGAAAACCTGTGTAAGCGTAATCATATCGCCTGGCATCATTCCAGGCTTCTGGATTCAGAAACATGGCAACGTATTTCTCCTTCATGATCTCATCTATCGTCAGGTTTGCGCTACCAACTGATACAGATGGTTCATTCCAGTAATCTTCAATATCCTGCTGTTCAACTCCAAGTTTTTCCATGTGAGCACGAATGCCATTTTCATATGCCTGGTAAGCACGGGTAGCATTAACGGTAAGTGCTGCTTCTGCTTCAATGAACTTCATTTCCGCATAGGTTGCCATCAATAATGGAGCTGTTGGGCCTGAAGCATAAAATGATCCGACAGCCAATACCGCACGCTCACCCTGCTCAGGAGCAGCTCCGCGACCGGCACCATTTCTTGTTCCGATATATTCCCCTTCAAACTCTTCGGTAATAGCTGGTTCTGTGATAAACTCAATCCTGGGATCTACCAATCCATAAGTTTCCCCGTTGAGTTGGTCCACAAACTGATCGGATAGCCAGCCGCCTAAGAGAAGATTCGAGTTGTTTAAAGCTGTTCTGTACCAGGGATTCTCAGTTGAAGTTCCCTCATCAAAATATGACATCTGGAAATCTTCATCACTGCTTGAGAAGGAGTTTTCAACTGCTGATAAGACGGCTGCTCTGTCGTATTCTCCAAGCTTGCTGTAATGGTTCAGGTAGCGTGCCTCGAGAGCGTATGCTGTTCGGGTCCAGGCCACCAAATCGCCACCGTATATGAAATCATCATTTCCCGGGGAGGCGGCAGATTCAGGCGCCTGGAGTTCTGCTTTCGCCTGGTCCAGGTAGTTTTCGATTTGATCATAAATATCAGCAGAATTGTCGTATGACGGCTGCAGAATATCATCAGAGAATCCTTCTGAAAACGGAACGTCACCGAACATATTAACTAGCAGTCCCAGGTTGTAAGCCACCATTACCTTGGCGGTGCCTGAATAGTGCGGGGCACCCAGGTCATTTGCCTGATCGATGAGAACAAGAAGATCGCCGATATTGAAATATAAGTTTGCCCAGGTATTGCCATAGGATACACTTTCGTGAGTATCGGTGGAGGAGTCCTCATTTGGTGATGCAAAGTGTTGGACAAAGAACGAAGTTGTGGAGGCCACACGGTTCGTGTTTTGGGCAGTTTGGAAAGTGGTGTTAGTCATCAAGCCTTCAATAGGAGCCGATGTTGGATTGTTTGGATCATCGTTAATATCGAGATAGTCGCTACACCCCAATACCATGAAGATGCTTAAAACAGATACTAAAAGTAGTTTGTTTAAATATTTCATTGGATTATACCTCAGGGATTAAAAGGAGAAATTTAAAGAGAAAATCAGGCTTCGTGTACCCGGGTAGGCAAGATCAACAAGTCCAATCAAGTTGCTGCCTGAGCTGTTAAATGCCTCCGGGTCGTACTGCGAAAATGGAGTCCAGAGAAGAATGTTATTTGCAGTAACCCCAGCACGTACAGAACGGAATGGTAGATTTTCAAGGATATCTTCAGACAGAGAATATCCAAGTCCAATATTCCGCAGCTTTATATAAGAAGCATCTTCAACGGATTCTTCAATAATACCCCGGTATGTATTCCTGTGATAGCCAGCCCCATAATTTCGCCCGGTTTCTGAATCAACTCCTTGCCCAAGCCAAACTTCCTGAGTATTAGTAGACCCGTCTGCTAGTACACCGTCAAAAACGATCCGGTCTTCCCGGTTAAGGGTTTTTTCGGTGTGCCCGAATGCAGCATCCCAGTTATCGAGTTTGTTGTATTTATCAACACCCATCACAAAATCAACATTAAAGTTGAAATCCCAGGTTTTATAGTTAAACACATTGGAAATATTCATAGTCCAGTCGGGTGTGGAATCACCAACTATTTTATCATCTTCATTTATGACGGGAAATCCGTCTTCTCCGATAATAATAGGGAGACTTGTATCGAGCACGTCTGAGTCTGGATCAGCTCCGAATCTCTTGTAGCTTGTTCCCCAGATAGCACCGTAGGACTGACCTGGCACGAGTTGCATAAATGGGTTATTTACGTAAGCTGAAATACTTCCAAGAGTAATGGCATCAACCCCGTCCCTGATAGATATAACCTCATTTCTATTCAAGGTAAAGTTGGAGGTAAGATTCCACTGGAAGTTTTGCTGTCTCACAGGACTTGCGCTGAGCGTGATCTCAATTCCCCTGTTTTCAATTTCACCGGCATTCGTAATAAACCGTGAAGATCCTGTGGCATTAGATACAGGAACCGGAATGATCATATCCTTACTGTTTGCTTTGTATAGAGTAAGATCAAGCCCAAGCCTGTTATCAAAAAATCTCAGGTCAAATCCTACTTCTTGCGACGTTGTCCGTTCAGGCCTCAGATCGGGAGAGGCAATTGTTGCACCTTTGGTGAATCCTGTGGTTCCCTGGATAGGGTAGATGGATGGCGCTACAAATACACCTACTGTTGAGTAGGGCGGAGCATCTTTTCCTACTTCTGCATAGGACGCTCTTAATTTTGCATATGTCAGCCATTCAGGTGTTTCCAGCATGTCGCTGACCACAGCTCCAAGGCTCACAGACGGATAGAAGAACGATCGATTATCTTTTGGCAAGGTAGACGTCCAGTCATTACGGCCGGTTACATTAAGATATATAATGTCTTGCCAGTCGATATTTAAGTCTCCATACACACCAATGAGTCTTTTTTCAGTAAGCCTTTGGTCATTGCTAATGTTGGTAGCGTTACTGAAATGATTAAACCTTGGGACAACAAAGCTTTCTCCCCGGGCCCTGATGAGATCCGAACTTCGGTCAAAAACATCGTTACCCACACGTAAAGTCATACCCAAATCTTGAGTAAGATCGGCCGTCATGTTCAGAGACAGGTTCGACGTAATGTCGCGGCTGTTGATTCGGGTCTCTTCAATGAAACCCCCTACACCACTCCATACAAATTCGTTTTCAAGGCCAAGAGGACCTGGAGTGATCTCTGAACGATCATCAGAGTAGGTATCAATTCCAATCAGGTATTCCAAACTAAGCCAATCTGCAAATTGATAGGAGGATCGAATGTTTCCGATAATCCTGTTTACATCATCTTCATATGTGTTGACATTAGCATCGTAAACGGGATTCCGTCCGCTTCCTCTTCCATCACGACTGTCTGATTTCATTGTGCCGTCTTCGTGCCGCCAGTCGGTTACGTCTGCGCTGGTGTTCCAGTAAGACAGACGGGCCATGAAATCAATGTATTTAACCCTGTTACCCCCTGAGTTAATATAGTTTGCACTGGCAGCGACAGTCAGAGGCCCCTGGAAAAGTTCACCGGATAATCTGATCGATGTTCTGTCCCAGTCATTATTAGGTAAAATACCTTTATTGTTTGAATTTGAGACGGATGCGAAAAACGTAGCAGTTTCCGTCCCGCCTGAAATGTTCACAGAATTATCAATTCCAACCCCGGTTCTCATCGAATTTTCCCAATTATTATAGTATTGCAAGTCAGGGGTTTCAGAATAAGGTGCTCCCCACGCGGGCCAAAATCCATCTGGACTTGAAGAAAAGCCAAACCCTGGGCCATATACACTTTGATAATCAGGACGATTTATGACATCCTCACGACTCACTTTGTGAGAAAAATTGATCCTGATATCCCCCGGCTCTCCTTGTTTGGTTGATATTAGAACAGCTCCATTTGCAGCCCGGACACCGTATAGTGCGGTTGCAGGGGCACTTTTCAGGACAGAGATGGATTCTATATCGTCCGGATTTATATCCATCGACCGGTTGGACATGCCTCTGGGGCTGCCATTAGATTCCACAGTCGAATTATCGATTGGCACACCGTCAACCACAAATAAGGGTTGGTTATCAGCGGTGGGGTCCAGGGAGTTGAAACCCCTGATAAAGATCTGGGACCCTTTTCCTGCTCCGCCCCCGCGCGTCACTTGAACACCTGATACCTGCCCCTGCAGAGCACCAAGTACATCACCGCTGCCAGAACTGGTAATTTGATCTGAAGACACATCCTGAATGGTGTAGCCAATCGCACGGCGTTCCCGTTCAACGCCAAATGCTGTTACAACTACATCATCAAGTTCGAGGGTAGATTCAATCATGCTTATATTTACAACTGTCTCCTCACCATCAGCAATAGAAATCTGTTGTTCATACCTGTCATAACCGATATACCGGGCTTCAAGCGTATAAGTGCCGGCGGGTACCCCGGTAAACTCAAATTCACCATTAGCATCAGTAGCCATGCCAAGATTAAGATCATTGATGACAATGTTTACGCCAACAAGTTGTTCATTGGTGTTACTGTCGGTCACAGTTCCGGACAGTGAGCCCTGGGTGTATCCCTGGGTTGCAATCATTAATGTGCAGGTGCACAATAAGATCGATAAGTAACAGAGTCGTATACTTTTTTTCATAATAGTTTAGATGAGTTAGAGTGAGACAGGTATAGATTTAAGAAGTCGTATTCTTTAGTCTGATAAATTTTCTGCTATTTAATTAAATAATATTAGTTCGATGGATGTGTGAGCATAAAATCTAAAGAAATGATTGGTAGTTAGTAAAGATATTTTTAAAAAAATAATGGAAGCGGTTCCAATAAAAAATGGTTTAGTTGATTTTTAACATCAGATAAAAGTAGTAACAAATAATGTGATATTGAAAGTTATTTCACAAATTAACTTATATCAAATACGTTACCTGAAGGATAATATCTAAGAAAATAAAGTTGGTTCTGCCAGAAAGTTTGTGGGTACATGTTATAATCTTATGCATGGTCTGATTAAGCCGGGTGGTCATTAAGGAGATTGTTTCAGTCATTTTATAGTACAAACCCTGTTGCTTTTTTAAATTCTTTGCCCTGGGCATCTCTCACAGGACACAAAACGGAAAAACACCATTTTATTTCCCTAGGGACTGGCAGAATGACAATGATTCGGCTGGGGTGCCGGGCGGCGTGACGACAAGGCGACATTGAAAACGACGAATGCACCCACGCCGCCCACTTGCTAACAAATGAGCGTGTTATCCTGACTGCCCCTTTGGGGGATCGAGCCATTGTCGTAGATGGCGAAGAGAAGGATCTGCAAAAGCAATGACCCATAATTGTGGAATATTTTGAACATGTTCTGAGCGATTATTCACATATTATGCCATCAACCCGTAAATTTTTTACAAATAACTACTGTCACATTGGATAAAATCAGAGAACCCTAAATTAAAAAAAGTACCCCTTTATGATTTCCTATCACACTTGAAATAGCATTTGCATATTGCAGATTCGTGGTAGATTTTCAGGTGTTCAATCAAACTAACTTGACATGTATAGAAAATATATTGCTCTTTCAATCTTGGTAGCATTATCTGCCCTCCTTTTTTCCTGTAAAACATCTCTTCCGGAACCTGATAGAACGGAAAATGTCCGTCATCAAACTGAACTGGAGCAGCTATTTACCGAATCAAATGTATTTTCTGAAAGCCTCACCGGGTTCGTTCTGTATGACCCGGATACCGATTCGGTGCTTCACAACAGGGATGGAAACCGGTATTTTACACCGGCATCAAATACCAAAATTCTCACGCTTTATGCGTCACTCAACGCACTTCCTGATACACTGCCGTCACTCAAATATGAAGTCCGAAACGATACACTTTACTTTCATGGCACCGGCGACCCCGCGTTTCTGAATCCTAATTTTGATTTTACGGGAGCCTACGATTTTCTGTCTGGCCGGGATGAAGTCTTGGTTTATGACGACAGCCGGTATGATGACGACCATTTCGGCTCGGGCTGGTCATGGAACTGGTATCCGGCGTCGTACGCACCGGAAAAAAGCCCGTTTCCCATCTACGGAAATATGATGCGCCTCCAGGCCCGGCAGGTTGCACTTATTATGCTGGATGAAGATGAGCCCGTGAAACCAGCCTACTTTGAACGGTTCATAAAAAAAGGAGAATGGAATGGTGACCAATCTGAACTGGTAACACGGAATTTCAGGGATAACCAAATTTTATATGTGCCCAAATCCGATACGGCCAGGCAGGAACGCAATATCCCTTTCGTATACAACACAGGGTTGATTGCAAAC
The DNA here is from genome assembly GCF_038150125.1 of Rhodohalobacter sp. 8-1. Classification (NCBI taxonomy): domain Bacteria; kingdom Pseudomonadati; phylum Balneolota; class Balneolia; order Balneolales; family Balneolaceae; genus Rhodohalobacter; species Rhodohalobacter sp. 8-1. The sequence goes on from NZ_JBBVMF010000030.1 coordinate 22,440, forward strand.
CTGCTTGCGGACACGCTGGGGCGTGATGTAGGCATTTATAGCGGTCAAGAGATTGAATACTCCAATGTACATTACGCCACGCAGGCTCGTCCATTGTACGAACGCATGATGGTGGTGAGTGACAATATGATTGCAGAACAATTGATGCTGATGATCTCAGAGCAGGAATTTGGTGTGATGAACACCACGCGCGCCATAAATTTTGCGCAGGAAAATTACCTGGAAGACCTTCCTGATCGTCCCCGCTGGGTTGATGGATCAGGCCTGACCCGCTACAATCTCATCACACCAATGTCTACCGTAGTGCTTCTTGAAAAGCTTTACACGATGCTCGGCCATGAAGAAACATTGGCACTTATGCCGATAGGGGGAGTCAGGGGAACGATCAGCGGCCGTTATCGTGCTCCAGAAGGTCAGCCGCCATTTGTGTATGCCAAAACAGGAACACTCAGCAACAACACCAGCCTTAGCGGCTACTTGTTTACAGATTCGGGCCGGCGCCTCACCTTCAGTTTTCACAACAATAATTTTGTGGTGAGCAACAACGTCATTCGAAATGAGATGGATAGAGTGCTGCAATACATCCGGCAAAATTACTAACAGATTAGCCCGTTTTTTGATACTTTCATTCAGATTTCAAATCATAGTTATAATGAATGATGATGAACGTATCGAAAGCCATTCTCAGGTCTATTTTACTGGTAGTTTTAGTTTTGTTGGAAACAGCAGCAGCACAAAGTGGCGAGCTAACTTCAGATGACTACGAACGGGCAGAAAAAATGCTCAGCTGGAATTTGTCGGACAAGATTTATCGCGCTGATGTTGCGCCGAATTGGATCAGTGACAACATGTTTTGGTATCGGGTTGAGACCCGCCGGGGCACCGAATATCGCGTGGTGAACGCATCAAGCCAGACATCCAACGCGGCTTTTAACCAAGAGCGCCTTGCCTCAGAAATTGCCCGTATTTCAGATTCGGATATTAATCCATGGGACCTTCCGATTAGATCTATACTGCTGAACCCGGCACTTGAGGATCTTCAATTTCAGTTCAGGGGAGAAAGCTGGACATGCGATTTACAATCATACGATTGTACTGTGGAAAAAGCCGGTCAATATGATGTGCCAATGTCGGTTGATTTTCCGGATGGGCAGTGGGCGACCTACACAAAAGATCATAATATGTGGGTACGCAACCTTGAAACCGGTGAAGATATTCAGCTGACATCTGATGGTATCGAGCATTATAGCTACGGAAGGAATAATCAGGGGTGGTCGCGCTCTGATCGACCAATACTGAAATGGTCACCCGATTCAAAGAAAATTTCTACTTATCGGCTTGATGAGCGTGATGTGAAAAAGATGGTTCTTTGGGAAACTAAAGTGGGTCACCCCGATCCGGATATCTGGCCGTACGCGCTGCCCGGCGACACCATTGTACCAATGCTGGAGCGGGTTATTTTAGATGGAGAAACGCAGGAGCAGGTGTGGCTTGATGTTGCCCCGGGCCATCAGCGAGCCTCAAATTGCTGTGGCCTGGTTCGCAACGGTGAATGGGCAGACAACGAGTGGAGTGCAGACGGTGAAACACTGGCATTTGTATCTACATCCCGGGATTACAAGGATGTGACACTCTACCTGGCTGATGCGGAATCCGGGGACGTAACTGAAGTTTTCAGCGACAGGGATGATATCTTTTTTGAATCGAACCTTGTGTCGAGAGGCGTTCCCAACTGGCGCGTGCTGCACAACAGCAATGAATTTATTTGGTTCAACCGCAGCGATAACTGGGGGCACCTGTATCTGTATGATTTGCAATCCGGCATGCTGAAAAACCGGATCACTGAAGGTGACTGGAATGTGGTGGAAATCAAACACGTGGATGAGGCTTCCAGGACAATACTTTTTACGGCTGTTGGTATCGAGGAAGATCATAATCCATACCACGAATATCTGTATCGTGTTCGGTTTGATGGTTCAGGCTTAGAGCTTCTCACACCGGTAGACGCCCATCACACCGTAAGCCTCAGTCCCAATCAGTCGTATGTCGTTGACACTTATTCCGATTTTGAAACGCCTCAGACAACAGTTCTCCGGGATGGAAATGGGAGGGAGCTGATGACAGTGGAACAGGCCGATGTAGATGAGTTACTGGCAACCGGCTGGAGAAAACCTGTGCCGTTCAGCGCTAAAGCACGTGATGGTGAAACGGATATTTACGGCATTATGATGCTTCCATCCGATTTTGATGAAAATAAAAAATACCCGATCATCAACGCCATCTATCCCGGTCCGCAGGGCGGAAGTGTAGGCAGTCGCCATTTTTCAACTTCAAGGAGAGGACAGGCGCAGGCGCTCGCTGAACTTGGGTTTGTTGTTGTAGCGATTGATGCCATGGGGAGCAGCCCCATTCGGTCCCGTGAATTTCATACCGCCTACGCCGGAAACATGATCGATAACGGGCTGCCTGATCAAATAACCGCGATGCAGCAGCTGGCGGAGCGATACTCATTTATTGATATTGATAAAGCCGGAATTTACGGCCATTCAGGCGGCGGATTTGCCACAGCCGCTGCGCTCACACAATATCCTGACTTCTTTAAAGTTGGGGTGGCCGGCGCGGGAAATCACGATAATAGGAACTATACGTACTATTGGGGCGAAAAATACCAGGGACTTCTTGAAGAAGAAAATGGCTCGGACAACTACGCGTCATCTGCCGTTCAGCTTCATGCCGAAAACCTTCAGGGAAAACTAATGCTCAGCTATGGCTCAATGGATATGAATGTACATCCGGGTATGACACTGCTGTTTATTGATGAGTTGATTCGTCATAATAAAGATTTTGATCTCGTTGTGTTTCCAAATCGGGGGCATGGCTATGCGAATGAACCCTATAATATTCGGCGAACGTGGGATTATTTTGTGAAACATTTGGCCGATAAAAAACCTCCGGTGGAATTTGAGATTTCACATTAGAGGAAAAAGAATAAACGCGTTTTAATAATTGGATTCATTCGCAAAAAGCTTTGCGAATGAGTGAAGATACAAGATAGATATGGAAACTACGCTTATCTACGAACTCATCGGATATGCTGCATCCCTTTTGGTTGCGGTATCGTTGATGATGAGCAATATCATAAAGCTTCGAATAGTAAACTTGGTCGGATCGGCGACGTTTTCTTTGTATGGAATACTCATAGGGTCCATTCCCGTGGCTGCAATGAACGGATTTATTGTGCTTGTGAATATCTATTATCTAACACAGATTTATTCAGCCGTGGAATATTTCAAGATATTGAAAGTATCTTCAGGCAGTGAATATCTTAAAGCATTTTTAAATTTTTACAAGGATCAGATCGATACATTCCAGCCGGATTTTAACTTCAGCCGGTTAGATAATGATCTGATTGTTTTTGTACTGAGGGATATGATACCAGCGGGTTTGCTGGTAGGTAATGTTACCAAGGAAGGCACACTGGTCGTTGATCTCGATTTTGTGGTTCCCCAGTTCCGCGATTTTAAAATAGGCAGATTCCTGTTTGATGAGAACAGGTCCTTTTTCAGTGAAAGAGGAATACATGAGATTGTTGCCACTCCAGGAAGTCAAAAACACAATGACTATTTACAGGAGATGGGATTCAGGTTGGGTGAGGGGGACGAAGAGCGCTACCGGTTAAAACTTTGAGAAAGATTTCAGTAATTTGTACCGGGCGCTATAAAGTGTTCTGCATTTAGAAAAATTTTCAAAACTTGCTATAAACTATCATCCCGAACTTCGATTCGGAAGCTCATATATTCTAAATGGTTTTAAGCATTGTTTATGATTAAGTCTTTCGTACATATTGGTTTTGCAAAGACTTCAATCGATGAAAGAAAATGGATTTTAATAAGCTTCTATAGTGGTGATGTGTAAATCTAAGAAGGATTGAGTTGGGTGACTATCAGGCAAGCAGATCACAGACACCTGCGAGAGAGATGTGCAAAGTACTGGTGGTACAAAAAAAATTAGCAGTTCCCCGATCAAGAAGAACTGCTAAATATCATCTACAGACGGCTATTACCCCATTTGCAATTCTAACTTAACTGTATAAAACACCTATTACAATAAGTAATTGTTCGTAATTCAACTACGTATATATACGTATATTGCGCTTGATCAGAATTTGAATACTGTTTACAGCGTACAAACTGGTTAAAAAGGAAGGCTATTCATCTTGTGGCTCTTTAGAAGCGTTTTGGTGGGGCCTGTTTTTTGGGCAGCATTAGGAGCTATCCAACACTAAGGCTTTCTGAATAAAACGGTGTTTTTCGTTTTCTGGTAAATCTGCCCTGACAACCTGAGTTCGATTCTTAAATTTATTGGACTGTTTTTGCCATTTTTTAAATTGGAATAGGTTGACAAGTAATTTGAGACGCATTATCCACCGGACTGCTCATCTGCCAGACATGTCTGACGAAGCAGGAGTTGAAGGTTTGATAAGTAAATTGGTCTGAAGTTGACCTGGCAATAGCTTCAAATCATTCGTTTTATACTGACACTGCAAATTTTGCTTTCTAACTCTAAAATTGTTCTCTTTCCTCAAGAGCATATCTAACAAGTGCAGCCGTATTCTTGATATTCAGTTTCTGCATAAGGTTCGCCCTGTGGGTTTCAACTGTTCTGGTGCTTATAAAGAGTCTATCAGCGATTTCGGAGCTTGTGAGCCCATCAACTATGTATTTTAAAATTTCACGCTCTCTGTTGGTTAGTTTTTGTTTTTTCAGCGATGAGCCAGGCTTGTGAGAGTTAGCATAATATCCCACAATTGTATCTGATACGGACTGGCTGAAGGCCTGCTTTTCATTCCATACTGAATATATAATTTCTTCCAATTCCTTAGCTGAGGCCTGGCGTGTAATATATCCTTTAGCTCCCATATTAAGTGCCAGGTTTACGTTTCCTATGGTAGCATTTCCCGAAATGATAACTGCTTTTACATTCTCATTGATTTTCTTCAGCTTATTCAGCAAATCTTTGAGATTCATGTCAGACAAATTGGAAGAGATAATGCAGACAGCTTCAGGGCACGTTTGAAAAGACTCTACAAGTGAATTGGCATCTGGAAAAGACAAAATAGTACCTATTCGGTCAGATTGCATAAGAAGATGTTTAATTCCACTCCTGAGGATTTCGGAAACATCTGCAATATAAACGGTGATGGATTCCATATTGATTCTCTTAATCGATTATTATTTTATAAATATAATCGATTTCACCAAAATGCAAACTTTTATATTATCATAGGTTCGAAAATGATGAATGACTTAGAATATACAGGAGTATTGCCAATCTGAGAGACCAAAAAATTGTTCGGATCCAGTTCCGTCTCACGAGCTTGCCCGCTTCATTTTGGTTATATCCATTAGCAAGCCTGCTATGAGACGGAACTTGAATAACTACCGTTGAAATCCAGATAAGAATTAGAAAAATGAGTCCGGCAATAAATTCGTATTGAAATTCTGAGTAGAATACAACAAGGCCAATCGCTGATACGAGCTCAACAAGCATTACCGGTACTACGATATAAGAGATTCTTCCGCGATGAAAATCCATATGCTGACCAAAATCATTTTTATCAGCCCGGTGAAAGAAAGGGTAATGAACTATTTGAATCGTCCATATTACACCCACCATTATAGATGTTGAAACTAAGTTGACTGAGAATAAAAGTGGCAGCATAAGATCCTGTTATTTCTTTGATCAGGTTGAACAGATAATAATGCAGATGACGATAAATTGCACGTGCAGCACAGCAACGAAATTGAAGATTGATATTCGTCAGAATCGTATAGGCGAATGGTTCAGAGATTACTTATTTTAGCCGTTCTGACAACATTTTTTACAGATAAAGAAAACTATAAATATTTATGAGCTGGCTTCGCACTCACACTTGCGGTGACTTAACAAAAGAAATGGTTAATCAAGAGGTTGTACTAAACGGATGGGTTTCATCCCGCAGAGACCTTGGCGGCGTAATTTTTATTGACCTCCGAGACCGGTATGGAATTACACAGGTCGTGTTTGATGAATCCAATAAAGAGCTGCATAAAGAAGCGGAAGATCTGCGCTCTGAATATGTGATCGGAATAAAGGGAAAGGTGTTGCTTCGGGATGAAGAAACCATCAACCCGGCGATGAAAACAGGTGACATAGAAATTGAAGTAAGTGAGCTAAATATTTATTCAGAAGCTCAAACGCCACCCTTCGAGATTAAGGACGGAATTGCCACAAACGAAGACACTCGCCTGAAGTACCGGTATCTTGACTTGAGACGCCAGGAGATGCAAAAGAATTTGATACTGCGCTCAAATCTGTACCACACAGTACGATCGTTTTATCACTCCAACAATTTTTCAGAAATTGAAACACCGGTACTGATGAAATCAACGCCGGAAGGCGCCCGCGACTACCTGGTGCCCAGCCGCGTAAATGCCGGCAAATTTTTTGCCCTGCCTCAAAGCCCCCAAACCTACAAGCAGCTGCTGATGGTGTCGGGCATGGATCGATATTTCCAGATAGTAAAATGTTTCCGTGATGAAGATCTTCGGGCAGATCGCCAGCCGGAGTTTACACAGATTGATGTTGAGATGTCGTTTGTAGACGAAGAACAGATTTACCGTACCCACGAAGAGTTGATGGCAGTCATTTGGAAAGAGCACATGAATGTAGAAGTGCAAACGCCATTTCCCCGAATTACCTACAAAGAGGCAATGGAAACCTACGGATCAGACAAGCCGGATACCCGGTTTGGAATGACGATCAAAAAGCTGTCTGATCTGCTTGGTGACTGTGGATTTAAAATTTTTGAAAGCACTGTAAAAAAAGGCGGCCAAATTGTATCCATTACTGTTCCCGGAAAAGGAGATCTTGGTCGGGGAGCGCTCGACCGGCTCACAGAAGATGTGAAACGGGAAACAGGAGCTGCGGGACTTATATATATAAAGGTCTCGGATGAAGAGCATTTCTGTAGTGTCGGTAAATTTTTAACAGACACGAAAGTTGAAGAGATGGTAAAGCGATCTGAAGCTGAGGATGGTGATCTTGTTCTGATTCTTGCAGGGCCTGAACCAGACGTATTTAAGCAGATGGGGACTTTACGCCTGATGATGGGTAAGGAACTCGAACTAATTGATACAGCGGCCTATAATTTTCTCTGGGTTACAGACTTTCCGCTTGTGGAGTGGGATAAAGAAGAGAAACGGTATGTATCACTTCACCATCCATTTACATCTCCTAAAGAAGAGGATATAGATTCGCTTGAAGAATCTCCTGAAAATGCGAATGCAAGGGGGTATGATCTTGTATTAAATGGAAGCGAAATTGGCGGCGGCTCCATTAGAATACATAACTCAGAACTACAAAGTAAGATGTTCAGAGTTCTGGGCATTGGAGAAGAGGAGGCTCGTGAGAAATTTGGTTTTCTTCTGGATGCTTTTACTTACGGAGCGCCTCCACATGGAGGAATTGCTTTTGGTCTAGACCGAATTGTGATGATCATGGCCGGGGCTGGAAGTCTTCGGGATGTCATTGCATTTCCGAAAAATCAAAGAGCGCAAAGTACGATGGACGGGGCACCCGATACCGTTGATGAAAAACAACTCCGCGAACTTCATATTAAACTAAGAGATAATAACTAAACGGAAAATATTGTGAAAACTGCCGGAATTGACGGTTGTAAAGCCGGGTGGATCCTGATCACGTTTGATGATGAGAATCCCGGATACTACGTACTGCGATCAGATGAAGAACTCGAAGAAGCTTTTAAAACCTATGACCGCATATTTATCGACATGCCTATCGGGCTTGAGGACGAGAACTATACCCGTGAGTGTGACCGGTTGCTTCGGGAAACACTGGGTGCAGAATATGCTTCGAGCGTGTTCAGCCCGCCCATTCGTCCGGCTCTTAATGCTCCTTCATACGTTGAGGCAAATATTGAGAGCTATGAGTATACCGAGAAGAAACTGACCGTTCAGGCCTGGAATATCACGCCAAAAATACGAACGATAGATTCTTTCCTGCAAAATAACGAGGAGTACCGGAAGGCTGTGCTTGAAAGCCATCCTGAACTTCTGTTTATGAAGCTGAATGGTGGGATGATCTACCAAAAGAAAAAAACAAAAAAAGGACTTCGGCACAGGCTCGGTCTTGTGGTTGACCATGAAGAAATTGCTGACGATTTTTTCAGGGATATTAAAGAAGAGTTTCGCCGTAATGAGGTAGCTGAGGACGATATTGTCGACGCAATGGCTCTTGCACTTGCGGCGAAACACTCAGAAAATAAACCGATTGAAACATTGCCGGAAGATCCGCCCGTTGACTCTAAAGGGCTGAAGATGGCAATTCACTACATAAAACGAACAGCAATATAAAAAACCGGAACACCGATGATAATTCGGGTTCCGGGTTCGAAATCACGGCGAAATTTAATTCTGGTCGGAGCGCTCAAGGATTTTTTTGTACTTAATGCCAGCTTTGTAAACTCGGTTTAACCCGTTGAAAGCAGCGATTCTGTACGCTTCTGTATAGCTTGGATAGTTCAGTACATGTTCCATAAAATACCGGATGGTACCATTTTGGGCCATCACACACTGGCCAAGATGAACAAGATCAGCGGCTTGCTCTCCTATAACATGAACTCCAATCAGTTTCAGGTCATCTGATTTAAAAACGAGCTTCAACAATCCATCTCTTTCGTTATTAATATCTGCCTGGGTAAGATTGTTGTAATACGCTCGTCCCACAGTCACGTCTATTCCCTGGTGGATAGCGTCTTTCTCAGTCATTCCAATTGCTGAAATTTCGGGTATGGAGTAGATGCCAAATGGAATTGATTCACTCATCTGGGTCGATTCATCGTTAAACATACTGGTTGCAGCAATGCGCCCCTGCACAAAGGAAACCGATGCCTGGGCGGGAAAGCCCACGACATCTCCGGCAGCATAAATATTGTCTACGGATGTTCTGAAATGAGAATTAACATCGATTCCGCCATTATCTGTAAGTGATAGATTAATATTCTCGAGACCTATCTTTGAAGTGTTGGGAGTTGTACTGCCAACATAAAGTACATGCTCAGTTTCGACAACCTGAAGCCGGTCAGGTTCAATTTCTGTTTTGAAGCCGACTTCGGTACATGTTCGTAATTTGTTATGGGTCACGTGCTGCACCTGAACATCATTATAGAGCTGAATCGTGCTTTCCTTTAGAACCCTGAGCATCTCTTGTTTAATCTCGTCATCCAGGAAAGGCAGTATCTCTTCAGTGTCGGCAAGCAAGGTTACCCGTGTACCAAGGGCTGAAAAAATTGTAGCAAATTCGTAACTAATAATACCACTTCCCACAATAACGAGCCGACGTGGAATGTGGGTCAGTTTTAAAACAGACTGGTAGTCAAGTATATTTGAGTCATTGATTGAAAACAGTTCGGGCTCAACAAAACTGCTTCCGGTCGAAATCAGAATATTTTTAGTTGAATAAGACTTTACATTATTCAGATGGTCTGTGACTTCAACCGTGTGCTCATCAAGTATTTTCCCCCACCCGCGGGCAGTATCGATCTCATTTTTAATAATGTCATTTTTAACCTTTTGATTTTTGCCCTCCAGTATATTTTGTTTGTACTGCAGCAGGTCGTTCATCTTGAAGCGCTCATAAGGTTTGCGTCCCCTTTCATCACCAAATTGGTTATGAAATTTCTGGATTGATTTTGCCGCTTCCCTCAGCGCTTTGCTCGGAACAGTGCCAGAATTGATCCATGTTCCCCCAAGATGCTCCTCATCTGCCTCAACTATGAGTACCCGTTTGTCAAATTTGGAACTCTGCATTGCACAGGAAAACCCAGCCGGACCGCTACCTAAAATGATTACATCGTAATCGAAACTCATAATACCATGATTTTTAATTATTAAATGTCTCTGCAAAACTTAGTTATATAATCATACTGCAACCGATACAGTATATCGATTATTATTAAAGTCTGGGGAATAGAGTCAGTCCCTATTCCTGATCATAAGCTTAATTTTGCAAAGCCTTCCACTAATATAATGTTCTAAAATAAGATTCTATTTGTATAAACCCATTGATTGTTTTTTCGAAATAAAAAACCACTTCAGAGGAACGAAAATCCCTTTAAATACAATTTTACTGTATCTGGATCTAGGGCTATATTAAACCATTGATTCATAATGTTTTAGACATTTTTAATTTTTAAATAATAACCCAAAGTAACATGGCTTATAAACTTCCTCCGCTACCGTACGATCATGATGCACTGGAACCGCACATAGATAAGAGAACCATGGAGATACATCATGGAAAGCACCATCAGGGATATACAAATAAAGTAAATGCAGCTCTTGAAGGTCATGATTTCGCAGATCTGCCTATTGAAGAAGTTCTTTCGAAAATAAATGAAGTACCCGAAGATATTCGACAAGCTGTAATCAACAACGGCGGTGGTTACGCGAACCACAAGCTTTTCTGGTCAATTTTAAGCCCTGAAGGCGGTGGAGCACCAAAAGGCAAGCTCGCTGAAAAAATTGACAGTGAGTTTGGAAGCTTTGACAAGTTCAAAGAAGAATTTAGCTCAACAGCGGCCGGTCAGTTTGGTTCAGGCTGGGGTTGGTTGTGTGTTGACAATTCTGGCGACTTGAAAGTACTTTCTACTCCAAACCAGGATAGTCCGCTAATGAATGGACTAACACCGATTCTTGGAGTTGATGTGTGGGAGCACGCTTATTATCTGCACTACCAAAATCGTCGTCCCGATTATATTTCTTCTTTTTGGAATGTGGTAAATTGGGATAAAGTGAATGAACTTTACGATGACGCAACGTCGTAGAGAATTATATTCGCTTAAGTAATAGAATTTAAACGCCCTGGCAGAGATGTCCGGGCGTTTTTTTATTCACCGCTGAGATCAACATGATACCATTGCCTGTACTGGCCCATGCGCTGTCGCATATTCATACGGGTCATGCTGCTGCCTTGCGTCGCTCTTCCCCGTCCATAACCCTGTTGCTGTCGGCGAGAAGATGTATTATCATTATTCTGAATTCTAAAATTGGGTGGATCAATTTCAAATCCCAGCCAAAATTGATCACCATTCAAACTATAGATAGAACTGCTGTTCAGGGGTACCCGCATTTCAATAGAAATAAGCCGGCGATTTTCTCCTGATGACATTTCAATACCGTCAATTTGAAGCCTCTCTTTGTCAACAAATCCGTAATTGGTGTCAGGCCCCATTCTTTCCACGATCATTACCCGGTCAAAAATTTGTGACTCGAGAGATTCAAGCCTCTCACGGTTTTGGGGTTCCTGAAACCACTCCTGGTCAGTGGTGAACGCCTCATATTCAGCCGGGTTTTCGCGAAGGAGGTTAAATGTACCGGAAGGAAACGCGAGGCCAATCTGGTCCCTGTTTTCTTCACTGCTGTTAATGTAAATAATGAAACCCGATTGTTTCATCGCCTGACTATGGCCGGGGCTTTTTACATCTATATATAAGTATATAAACTCTTCATCGTATGTAGCATAGTAATCAGCAACATCCGATCTGTCAATCATTGATTTTTGCATATCCCAGTCCGAAATGTTGCCATCAATTTCCGGAGGTTGTACGGCTTGAGGCGTACTGATGGTTTTAGTGCCCGAACAACCGGTAAGCAAAATGGTGATTAGTGTAAGTACAGAAATATTTCGTAGATGAGTTATCATGGAATTGAACGTCTCAAAGGCTAAATGGATTAATCAATAGAACAATACGCAGATCCAATAAAGTACAAATTTATGCGTATATTAATGGAAATGAAATAAATCAATTAAAAGGAACGTGTTATGCAATTTGGATTTGGAGTCGGACCCGATACATCCTGGATGCGTGAGGAACTCACGAATCTGGGTGTTGAAGAATTAAAAACCCCCGAAGATGTCGATAAAGCAATGAAAGACTACGGCAAGGGCACCATGCTTATGGTGATCAATTCTGTATGCGGATGTGCAGCAGGAAACGCCCGTCCCGGAGTTGATATTGCCCTGAAAAAAGCAGAGCAAAAGCCAGACCACCTGGTAACGGTATTTGCAGGACAGGATAAAGAAGCAACCGAACGGGCCCGCGAGTATTTCAGCGAATATCCGCCATCGTCACCTGCATTTGCATTTTTTGTTGATGGAGAAGTGAAAGCAATGGTACCTCGGCACAGAATTGAAGGCCGAACCCGCGATGAAGTAGCGGAAGATTTGCTAATGGTGTTCGACGCCTTTGTCGAAAAACCAGCTGAGGAAAAATAAACCCTTTGCAATTATTGAATAAACTAAAGCCCGGTAATTAAATTTGCCGGGCTTTTTTTGATGCTTCTATAAAACAAGATGAAATCGAAATGGTTTGAATCATACAATCGCTTCCCCAATTCGCTCTTCAACAATGTCCCTCGACTTCTTAGTTTCAACCGTCGCTCCAAGCTTCATCAGGAAGTGATAAAGACCAAGGTGCACGCGCGTGCTATATAGGAAGTGCTTATTGCCTCGAGCCTCATTCCCAATGGGCGCATTCTTGGTATAGCCTCTGATCATCTCCCTGTATTCGGGATTGCCAAAATTGAAAGTGTCATTCTCGTACGGCATCGCAAACGTAAAGCCGTAGTTCAGGCAAAATTCGAAGTATTTCTTTTCGGTTTGATTGGTTTCCGGGTCACCCTTCAGTACGCCCAGTCGGTCATAAAGTGTCTTAATTTTGTCAAGATCCCGCTCAAGATGTGTCGGTAGAAGGAGCAGGTAGTCTATGAAAAATTCATCAGGGAAATTTTTAACGCAACCAAAATCGATGATGCCAAGTTTTCCATCTTCGGTAAGCAGGAAGTTGCCCGGGTGCGTATCAGCGTGAATTTCATCAGACTGACGGATTTGTTCGTGAAAGAAATCCCATATTTTTTGGCCGAATGCATTTTTCTCTTCCTGTGAAGGATCTCGCTCTAAAAATTCTCTCAGGTGCTCTCCTTCCAAAAAGCTCATAGTTAACACGCGTTCCGTTGAATACTCTTTTATCCAGCGTGGTGTTTCAAACCGGTCTGTTGAAAAGCGGTTATGAAAACGGTTGATCGTCTCTCCTTCATGGATATAGTCAGTTTCAAGCCTAAGTGTTGATTCTATCTCTTCAAAGTACTCATTCAGGTCCTCTTTATTTTTGATGAAACGTTTGAAAAGCGACTTGGCCAGCCCCAGGTCAGACGCAATAGTATCGCGAACACCCGGATACTGAATTTTGACCGCCACTTTTTCGCCGCTTTTTAGTCTTGCGGTGTGAACCTGCCCAATTGAAGCGGCCGCTATGGCTTCCGTATCAAAAGACTCAAAAAGAACCTCTGGATAACTCCCCAGTTCCCTTTTTATGATAGATCTTATAAGAGATCGGTTTATTGGCGGAACAGAATATTGAGCCTGGGTCATCACCTCAGAAAATTCATCTGGGAGAAGGCCCTGGTCGATGCTCAGTGATTGGGCAATTTTTAGTGCGGTTCCCCTAAGTTTGGTGAACTCTGAAAAAATCTGCTGAGCCGTCTGATTATAAAATTCTGAGTTGCGTTGCTCATCGGAACCGCGCAAGTTCTTCAGGTAGTGCTTTGCATAGTTTTTACCTACGCTAAGACCGGTTTTAGCAAATATTTTGCCGCGGTCGTATTTCGACGATGGAAAATCACTCATGTAGTCGTGTCTTTTTAAGTGTTTGAAAATGGGGAATTATAGAAGATAAACTTAGCCATGTCGAAGCCTCTGTCGAGTATAGATGAATAGTGAAGCTCCTCTACAAATGCGGTCCATTTATCAACAAGTTCCATTGTTTTTTGGTTGGCTGGGCTTTTATCCCTTAGCCAAAACTGTATTAGGAGATGAAAATTGTAGGAACCTGCCGTATATAAAAAGCCGCGGTTGAAAGCCGCAGACAGCCTGGACTGATTTGTATCGGATTCGTAGATGACTTTCAGCTGTTGGCGAAAAAGCTCCTCAAAGGGAGTTGTGCGGCTTGAACAAGCAATCCTGTCTTTATAGGTCTCGCGAACAAATTCCTTGTAGGGGTCCATCAGGTCGATGAGAGTAAGCGCAAGGTTGCTGAGTTTTTCAGAAAGAGTATACTCGGCATATTTATCAATACTCTGGACCGACTCTTTATATTCGAGAATCAGGCCTTCATAAAAGAAATCGAGCACGTCGCGCCGATTCGAAAAATAATCATAGATTTTTTCAGTCTCGATATCCGAGGCCTTAGCAAGAGCCGATAACGTAAATCGCCGATTTTTAAGATAGAGTAGCGCAGCGCTTTTAGATATTCGAATTTTTTCTTCAGTAAATTTATTCATGTCTGTAAAAGATCTATCAGTTTTGATTCAGAACAATAAGTTGGTTATAAAAGGTTCGGATGAAAATAAGTTCTATCGGTGATCCTTCACCCCATAAACGGGATCTGTTGTTTATTACGCTCGCGGGTATTTTTTTAATATCATTAGTACTTGGTAACGCAATCGGGACCACAAAATTTATAACTCTCTTTTCTTTTGATTTGCCACCCTGGCTGAAAGAAGTAACGCCCTCCCTTGTCAGAGATGGGAGTTTGTATGTCATGAGTATTCCTGTAGGTTTAATAGCATACCCATTTACGTTTCTGGTAACGGATTTGATCTCTGAATTGTTTGGACGTAAAAAAGCACAGGCAGTAGTCTGGGTTGGGTTTTTTTTGAATCTGTACATGTTAGGATTGATGAGTGCTGCCAATCTATTTCCAAATACATATGGAGTGAGTGGTGGCCTTGAACTTTTTGATGGCGTCTATGAATTTATGGTAGCTAACACTTTATCAAGCATGTTTGCGTACCTGGTTGCTCAATCTGTTGATGTGCGTCTGTATCATTTCTGGAAAAGATTAACCAAGGGTAAGTATTTATGGCTGAGAAATAATGGATCTACAATGGTTAGCCAGCTAGTAGATAGCACGGCTATACTCTCAATTTTATATATAACCGGAAATCTTGGAGAAACTATTTCAACACTTGGCGCTCTCACCATACTCATTTTGAACTCATATCTGTTCAAATTCTTCTTCGCACTCTTTGATACGCCAATTTTATATGCCGGAGTTTGGTTATTTAGAGACTATAATGAGGACCCCGAAGGAATTAAATTGTACGACGATGAAAGGGGCTAAAAAGCTAAGGTGATACAAAACAACACCATCGGAAAAAAGAGGGGCGAGTCATCAAAGAAAAAGGAAAAAAGTTTCATTTTTTGATTGACTCTGGTTGGAGTTTGATCGTATATTTATAGCCCTTCAAAAATACGAAGGTCAAGAAAAGGCGCAGTAATTTATTTAATTCTTTATTGCCTTTTGATTGAAATTATTCTTAGATTGTAAATCTGTCAACGATACGATAAGTGATGTAGAGTTGGCGGGAAAG
>NZ_JBBVMF010000031.1:0-35155 GCF_038150125.1 Rhodohalobacter sp. 8-1
CCGAAGGGCTTGATCCCAACCAATTAGGCATCGGATTCACCTAAAATAACGGGGTAACTTCTCAATAACTTTCCATTGTATTTCATTTGATTAACCCCTAATTTTCTCGTCTACCAAAATCGGGACGTGGCTCAGTTCGGTAGAGCACTCGGCTGGGGGTCGAGGGGTGCCAAGGCCTATTATCGCTTCTCAGAGCCTTGAAAACCCTATTCTTAAGTCCTTATTTCTTTCCGTATAGTAATGGTATAGTAGTGAGCTTGGTTTAGGTTTTTATTTCATTCCCAATATCCGAAAGTGGTGGATTCTAATCCAGTGAGGAAGTTAGATAATTTCCAAACATTTCTACACCGAGCTTATACTTCCAAGAATTTTAGGGACTTAATGTAACAATATAAGTTACCAAACATCCTGTAAGAGACGACGCCTAAGTGTAGCATTAAACTTTTTAATTGATTTCTATAGCTACAAAATTGTTCGCTGCCATACTGGTCTGAATTATCAGTTTTAAAGTATAGGCTATGAATGGTAACCCGCTTAAGATTAGAAAATGTGGGCTTCTCAAAATAAATGCTAATGTAATTAGGTAACTGTCCGATAAATTTACCTTTGGTACTTCTTACAATAGTACTTCACACAACAGACAACTCTTGACAACCAAACCTCCTACTGCCTTTCTGTAGTGAGTGTTTGACCCAGACAACTTTAGGGCGAGGTACGTCTTCGAACGACCTTTATATTCCTAAGATTGAAAACAGATCAGTAGGTCTTAATATGCCCTCTTGACATTGGACAACCAGGGCTAACTATGCCCTCCCGACAACCTGGAGAAGGTGTATCTAATACGCCTTCGAACGAAAAAAGAAAACAGAAAACAAACAATCCGCCTTCAAAACCTCGACAGTTTTATGAGAGGCGGAGTTTTTTTTTAAAAATTAATTCTATAAAAATTATGATTTCTTTTTTTAATAAAGGTATACAAAATAAATTCCCAGAAAGGGACATTACGCTCAAAGAAGTACACAATTACATCATCTCAGATGCCGCAAAGGAAGCAACGGAACGCCTTGAAAGTGAAATAATCACTCAAATGGGGAGGGGATAATGATAACTAAAAAACCAAAATCTATTCCGAGCACCAAAGCCCCACTGACAATCCCCGATAATGATGACTTTTCAGATATTTCAATTATCGGAAGAGAGTTATCTCTTTTAGAACGTGCCAAAGTTGATTATACAAAAGAATTGCCTCCACCAGAAGCAGCGCTTAAGGTGCGTGACGAGATATTTGGCACCCTGGGTAACTTCTCGCTTGTAATTGGCAAAGCGAAAAGCAGAAAAACGTTTTTAATGGCTCTCATAATGGCAGCGTGTCTTGGTTTTGCCAAAAAAACAAAGCTATTTGGAAACATGCACATGATGCAGGGCTGCCTCCCTCCAGGCAAAAAAAGGGTGGTTTTTGTGGATACAGAACAAGGCGAATATCATGTCGCGAAAGTCGCAAAACGGGTGACGCGACTGACCGACCCTGTGGGAAATAGCAAGTTAGAAAATTTCGACGTTTACGGTGCTCGAACATTTGCAACAAACGAACGGGTGCAAATTATTGAAGATATCATTGCGACCACGCCTGATCTGGGTTTGTTAGTGATTGATGGAGTGCGAGACATCATTACAAGTATTAACGATGAGGAACAGGCCACATTTATGGCAAATAAACTCCTCAAATGGACCGAAGAGAACCAGATACACATTATTACGGTGCTCCACCAGAATAAAGGAGATTTCAACGCCAGAGGGCATATCGGCACGGAGCTTATTAATAAAGCTGAAACAACCGTATCTGTGACTCCACAAAAAGGTGAGGACGTGTCGAAAGTGGAAATTGAGTATTGCCGGAACAAAGAGTTTGACCCATTTGCCTTTCGTATCACAGACGACGGACTACCTGAGGTTGATGATGGTTGGATGCCTAAAAGCAAGGAGCCAAAGGGCAAACAATCCCCAGTTGATATAGGAGAATTAACCCACGCAAAAATCCTGCAGCAAATAAAAACAAAAATAGGCGATAAGCCAAAACATTCTGATGTCCTCTCCCTGATTAAATTAACTGTTACTGACCAATTGCAACCTATCGGTAACACGATTGCAAGGGATTATTTTACCTATTACATGGGTGAAAATGCCATCATAAAACACGGCAAAGATCGCAGCCCAAAAGCTTATTACACTATACATCCGGAGGCCTTCAATGCGTAAAATAACCACTGTGTTAACGTCCACTGTGTTAATTAGGGGTAACACACCTATCGCAATGTTCACCACCCCTCTCTATTCAACGGAAACGCACTTTATCAACTGTGTTACTGTGTTAACCGAGTTAATAACACACCACTGTGTTACTGTGTTACCGCCTATATATAAGGCGGTACAAACACAGTTAACTGACTCAGTACAGGAGGAGGGCCAATATGTTTAATGAAGAAGTATCCTATTTCGAACATTATAATTCAGATCCTGAAACCATACAGCTATATGAATGGCTCGATGCTTGCATGGATGATGATACCTACAA
This sequence comes from Rhodohalobacter sp. 8-1, assembly GCF_038150125.1. Taxonomy (NCBI): domain Bacteria; kingdom Pseudomonadati; phylum Balneolota; class Balneolia; order Balneolales; family Balneolaceae; genus Rhodohalobacter; species Rhodohalobacter sp. 8-1. The sequence goes on from NZ_JBBVMF010000031.1 coordinate 2,573, forward strand.
AGAGAAATTCGACTACTTTCGAACAGAATTCAGCAACCAAATCCAACAGGGGTTACCTTACCCTGAAATTAGAGCAGCTCTCGATAAAAAAGGATACACCAAGTTTAAACGGAGCCTGCCTTTGATTACTGTAGGAGCCGTCTGTGAAGGCGGGAGAAAAGATAAACATGTGGCCCATAAAACAGGCTGGGTAGCTCTGGATATCGACCTCAAGGATAACCCTCACCTATTCGACTTCGAGGCTGTTAGACGAGAAATCTCAAAAATTGTCTACGTCGCCTTTTGCGCTTTAAGCGCCAGTGGTAATGGTGTCTGGGCATTAGTAAAAATCAAATATCCTGAACGACAGAAGGAGTACTTCCAACAGCTGGAATACGACTTTAAGCAGCGAGGCGTTTTACTGGACAATTCGAAGGGTAAAAACCCGAACGATGCTCGTTTTTTAACCTACGACGCGAACGCTTTCATTACAGATGATTTTCGAATCTATGACAGGTTACCAAACCTCACTAAAGTAAAGCCTAAAGCGCCCGTATCAGTTAGTCACTCCAATGATGTGTTCGAATTTGCAATGAATCTGGTTAAAAAAGAGCATGGATACACCTTTACCCATCCAGGGGATATGCATAATTCATTATTTCATTTTTGCTCCATACTCCATTGGAAAGGAGTCCCCAGAACGAAGGCTGAAAAATACATTGATGAGAATATTCTCAGTTTGTCAAAAATAACGACCAACTGCATTTCAGGAGCATACAAAGACAAGGAGTATTTTGGAAAAGGTGTAGACGTCAGAACGATGAATATTGTAGGATAAACGGGGCCAAAAACTGGCTAATAATTAAAAATACTAAAACGGAAACTGTTGAATATCTGCCGTCACATCTGCCTGGAGATCAACCCAGCAAAGAGTGGCGGCATTTTTTTAAATACCTGGCCAAGCCCCATACCCAGCATTTAAAAAAAATCATTTCACTAATGAGGGCATTAATAAATTGAATTAACATCATTCTTAAGAAAGGGACCCAGAAATGCTTCCCCCTACTAAGGGGACCCGGTAAAGCCCGGTTAAACTACTCTCCTCAAAATACCCCCATCCTCACCTGAAATCGGATTTCTGTATTTTTTTTCACCCAATTTTATTTCTCCACAATCCCACTTTGAAGCGCCCAAGCCCTTCAGGTCGGAACCTAGGCCCTTACTCGCTGGATTGCGAACGGTGGGAGGCTTCTGGGAGCGCCTCTTTACGTACCAAACTATTCTTACCAGCGACAATGTTACCTCTCTGAAGCAAAAAGGTCTTTGTAAAGGGTGAAACCGCACCTGTTGTGCCTTTTTTAGCCTTAAACTCTCCTCAAGACAAAAATTACAGGATTATCGGGTATAAGAATAATGGCAATCATGCCATTAAAACTTAACCCATATAATACATGAATACTCAACTTTTAACTCAGTGCGGTTCGCAACACTGTTCCATTGAACAGTTACTTGCTATACCTGAACCTGAAAAAACGGAGTCCTATACTCCGCTTCATCATTACGACCTTGCCGTAAATACCTTAAGTATTGCCTCAGATATTCTCAAAGGATATCGCTTCGATGGTGATAGTTATGCTCTCAGTTCGGACGGGCAAAAAATGTTCGGTGTCATCACGTTTCGAAAGATCAATGACGTCTCACAGGAGGACATAAAAGTCGCGATCGGAATCAGGAACAGTTACGACAAAACAATGTCGGCGGGGTTGGTTGTGGGCAGTACAGTCATCGTCTGTGATAACCTTATGTTTGCCGGTGACGTCAAGATCATGCGAAAGCACCAGGGCAAAGACATGCAAGACGAACTAAATGATCAGATTGTAACGGCTATTTACAAAAGTCAGCACCAATTCACCAAAATTGGAGAAGATGTGATGCGGATGCAGAGCATTGCCATGTCTCAAAAGCAGAAATATGAATTCATAGGAATACTCACTGGCGAGGGAATATTATCCCCCACACAATCAACCACTGCTTACAAAGAGTTGTGGAAACCTTCATATGAAGAATTTATACCTGACACGCTCTGGTCAGGGTACAACTGTGCAACAGAAGCTTTAAAAAGCTCACCTGTGCATCAGATAATTCAACGGCATAGCAAGCTGCACAAACTAACAAGTGAACTTTATCTGAATTAGCCATGAAACTACCATTCCCTGTAATTCTAAAAATAATAATTGTAATCGTGACGGGCGGGAGGAAAAAATGAATGACCTCATAAACGCCGCCGGAGAGCTTCTAAAAGAGATTTACCGGGTAATACTCGACAACATCAAACGATAAAAAGGCCTCAGATTGAGGCCTTTTTTATTTCTACAAACCATTAAAAGACAAAAGAACCAATGGAAAAGTATTCCTCCATTGCACCAGAAATAACTTAATTTTATAACTATGACACATATAACTGCAAATAAGTCGAATACTAAAGAATCCCTGTTTATGATCGGGGAGCACTTCTATGCGCTTGAATCACTTCTGATGGAATCCGAAGGAGAAATTACTGAGGAGATTGATCAGTGGCTTGATGAGTATCAGGCCAAGGAGGAAGATAAAATTGATGCCTACTGCTATCTCATTCAAAAGTTTGAAGAGATCGCTACAGAAGCTAAGAGACTGGCTGACAGATCATCTTCGTACAATAAAAAGGCGAAGAACCTGAAAGATCGCCTTAAGCTATACCTGGAGAGCCGTGGCAAAGAAAAAATAGAATCACCGCGTTTCACAATTTCAGTATGCAGGAACGGCGGGCAGCTTCCAATAAGGCTGCATGAGGATGTCACTGTTGAAAGGCTGCCTGAGCAGTTTGTACAGGTCCATCGAGACCCTGATCTGAATACCTTGCGGGATGCTATTGTCAGCGGTGATGAACAAGCCATGCGGTTTGCAAAAATCCTCCCACGGGGAACCCATCTAAGAATTAAATAATAATCCAATTAAGGAGTCATATGTTTCAAAAAGCACAAAAACACGGTACGCATATTAAGCTGGCTATTACCGGCCCTTCTGGCGCCGGAAAAACCTTCTCAGCCCTGCGGCTTGCCAGAGGATTAGCAGCGAATGGCAGAATAGCACTCATTGATACAGAAAATGAAAGCGCCAGTCTTTATGCGGGGGAATTTGATTTTGATGTAACCAATGTGGAAGCACCCTACACGATTGATAAACTGATTCAACCAACCAAGTACGTTCTAAACAATAATTATGATGTACTGGTGATTGACTCAGCGTCACATTTCTGGAATGGAATACTGGATTATAAAACCAATCTAGATAAGCGGGGTGGCAATTCCTTTGCTAACTGGGGAGAAGCCAACAAAAAGTATGACCTCCTGCTCCGGGCTATCCTGTTTTCTAAAATTCATGTGATCGTCTGCATGAGGAGCAAGATGGAGTACATTCTCCAAGAGAACGATAAGGGAAAGCAAGTACCCAAAAAAGTGGGTATGGCGCCCATTATGCGAGATGGCGTTGAGTATGAGTTTACTACAGTCTTTGATCTGGACATTGCTCATCAGGCGCAAGCTTCCAAAGACCGTACTCAGATGTTCTCTGATAAGATCTTTCAGCTTACAGAGCAAACAGGTGCGCAGTTTAGAGAGTGGCTAAGTGAAAGTGATATTTCAGAAAAGAAAGGGCAGGCTGCTTAGGCAGTAAAGAGAGGAGGGCAACACCCTTCTCTTTTATATAGGATAATTCCGAATTTTTTCTCACTACGTCACCGCCAGTGAGTATAGCTTATAATACAACTTCGCGGAAAACTTATAGTAAGAAACATGTCGCCTATTTGAACTTAGCACCTTTATATTTAAAACATAGTTTATAAAGTATATTACCCAATAAAAATTGTATCAGTAACTACATCGAAGCCCGCTATAGTAAGCTGGCAATTAAATCTTTTCTTAGAAGAAAATTTAACCTTTTCTAACTGCTTTTTAGTCCCTTCGAACACCGTATTTGCGTCATATCCATTAGAGGTTTTAATTAATAAAGTCCCTTTATGATGTTTGTCAGATGAATATGAAGCCCCTCGATTTTCGAATTTAAAGTCTCGATCAAGTGTTGAGATAACTTTATTTACTTCTTCCTGAGTACAATTGTTTTCAGTGATAAATAGAATGATTGCATAATTTTTTTTCATCATATTATAATATTTAATTATATGTATATAATTATTATTACACTGGAAGCAATATAATCCTAACTTGTATATTTTACATCATGTGTGTGATTACATAATTCAGTTTATTCAATTAAAATACTATTTATTCTCGATATCTCTTCATCTACTTCGTTGGAAAATAAAGCTATATTATCATAAACTCTCATTCTTACAGTATTTGCAGCGAAAAAGTTTTTAAACTCTGAATAATCAAGATCAACTGTATACAATGTATAATGGTTGTTAGAATTTCGATGTGATATTAAGAATGAACAAGCTTTTTTTGAAAATCTTTTCCCATCTAACAAAAAATAAAATGTAGGCAAACTTTCAATGCAATCATTTTCTTCAAAAAGACCGGTATCTGGTAAATCGTACTCTATTCTCAGTCCGTTGAGTCTAATATGCAAGGTTAAATTATAAATATAATCATAGTTCGGGTCCTCAATATCTGTAAATACACCATAATAAATTTGTAGATCTATACTTTCCAAATTAGATGAATTTGTAGACTCTAATTTAAGATTTGCCATGTGCGTCATAGCTCTAATATCACCTGTAAATTCATCGGAGTAATAAATTTCAAATTCATTTTCCAAATTTTGAGAAAATAAATAATGCGAGTGACAGACAAAAGTTAAAAACAATAATATAAATTTTGATATATAAACATTATTTAAAAAATAAGATAGGCAGTTATTATTTTTCATTTATATATGTATGTATTTAATAAAGTTATATATGCAGATAGAGTTTAAATTCTGAAAGACAAAGAAAATTATAGTTTATGATGATTAAGTGCATCTGGTTAATATGAAAGTCAAGTTTCTGAGTCATTCGAATCCTTAACATTTGAAACGTAATATGTATTTCCGATTAGCTCAAATTCGTAATTAATGTCTTCCAGTCTAAATAAGTTACACCGAACCATTTCTGCACTTTTAAGGTCAAAAAGAGCGATGTTATGCCCATTCTCTAAACCACTTTTATAATAGATACCATCGTATCCTTCTTCCTTAAACATTTCAGAAATTATTTGAGTTGGAGCATAATATGCTTCATTGTCACTTCTTTGTAAAGGTTTAGAAAATGCAGAGTCAATATGCGACCAGACTGCTTTTTTAATATTTTGAGCATCCTGTGGTGGTTTAACGTAAAATATTGGTCTATCGTGATCTTTTGAACAATCTATGACTTTAATATCATTAACCATTGCAAACATTCCCACTGAGATTAATGAAAATTTCCAGGGTCTGGCTTCTGCCATAGCAGTTTTGCTATCAGTGCTAAGGTATAGAGTCGGGATACCTTTAGGGTTAATTCTACCTTCATACGCTTTTGCTGTTAGTGGCGTCATTCTTTCAGGTCTAAAAGGGGAAGGTATTTGAATAGATTGATCTTCTTTTCTAACGCCGATTGTGGTAAAATCATGACCAATCTGAGCCCTCCAAAAATTAGTATTTTTATCAATCACTCTTACTCTCTCTTTTGCTGATTCAAGGACAGCATCTAAAAAAAATTTGGTTTCTTCATTAAAAATAAAACGATTTTTATTTAAAATTCTTTTCTCAAAAGCTTGGAATGCATTCCATTTAGAAAACATAGACTTGTTATTTTTTTAAATATAAAACTAACCACATCAGAGTATTTTATTCAGCTGTTTTTAGCAAATGAAGGTTGAAAATAGTTGGATTTTTTGGATGGATCATTATTAATACAGTCTGATATTGGTAATTGAACGAAATTATGAACATTTGTAATACGATCGCAGGCAAAAAGTAAAGTGTCTTAATATATTGTACTATCCATACCCAAGAACATTCAACACTTTTGAACCATCAATACGTCACCCTATAACAAAAGTACCAACGCGGATTTGGCCACTCTTTATCCTTATCCATAATTTCCTGAGTTGCAGTAAACTCTGGTTATGAATACTTTTACGACTGTAGTAGTCATGCCGGTCAGTCATAAGAACGTTTTGCCTTCCAGTACTCATGAATTTAAACTTGTTATAACACAGATGGAGAATTCCCTATCCAAATCACAATTAAAGTTTTTGAAAGAACATAATATCCCTCTCGAAAAAGTGCTTAATGCGAAGGGATTAAAAAAGAGAGAGTATCGATCAAAAATGAAGGAGTTAAAGAAATCAATTGCTTTTAATGTCACGCCATGTCAGAAGAAAGGGCATACGTTAAGAAATCGAAGCGGTCATTGTGTACAATGTAATACAGCATATATAGCTTATCAAAAAAGAAATGACTCAAAAGGTATTGTGTATATTGCTGAATCCATTGGGGGCGGGATCATTAAAGTTGGTTATTCCAAGTCATTTGAAACTAGAAGTGAGTCATTAAACAGAACAGAATATGCTGGATATTCAGATTGGGTGATAAAGTTTGCAATAGAAAGTAAAAATGCCGGGAGAATTGAACATAAAATTAACTCATCTTTAAAAAAATATGCTCAATCAGTCCGATATAATCATGACAACCATTTACAAGAATCAACTGAGATATTCAAATGTGCATATCACATAGCCAAAAAAGAATTAATAAGGACCTGTGAAACTGATAAATTAAAATATAAGATCGTTAATAAGTTTTCATAATAAACTAATATCAACCAGATTTGGCCCCTTTTTATTGTGATTGAGGTTAAAAAACTCCAGTTTATCACGCCTCTATCACTTCATTTTTTCTAATGACCAAACTGAGTAAACAACACCGTTAAGGCCCGGCAGGCTCGCGTAAATGTGGAAGTTTTGGTGTGGGTTTTCCATTCCAGTGACGTAGTGACGTAATTATCCAAAAACTATCTCCAGAGAAAAATACTCTCCGTCCATAGCTGCTGAAAATTATTGTAACAGAACTTTTTGCAATATTTACTCACTTGCCCACTGAGAATGCCCTACCTATCTGCTCACTGATATCCATATTCAACAGATCCGCATAGCGCTGTGTGGTTTTTACATCAGAATGTCTTAACCAGCGTTGTACAGTATAAATTGGGACTCCGGCGCGTAAAAGCTCAATACAGCAGGTGTGGCGGAGGCTGTGGATATTTAAGTATTGCTTATTAGGCAGGGCCTTTCTTAGATACTTTTTGAACATGCGGTGAGTATGCCTTCTGCATGAGTGACCAAATAGCCGATCATCTCTTGAGAAGCTCTCCTCCAGCAATTTTATAGCGATCTTTTTCAGAGGCTCTACACTTTCGATCGGTAAGATCTGCTTTTTTTTACTTTTAGTAACAAAATGAGCATTACCGATGGTTATTTCCCAGGTATCAGTATTAATGTCCCCGGCGCGAAGATTTAACGACTCCGATAGTCTCATTCCACTTAATCTTTGCCAGTGTATAAAGTCAATCAGCCAAAGTGCATTGCGGTGTTCTTTTTGATAACCCTTTTTCAAATCCTTGGTCACTTTATCCCTGATATAGCATGTCAATTTTTGAATATCGTCGGGAGTATAGTAGTTAATCGATTCAGACTGTTCCAGAGAATCGTTATCAACATGCAGCTTCTTTGAACTAAGCTTTGATAACCCCATTTCATTCATCCACAGTAACAGGGTTCTTAATGTCTTCCTGTATGATTTTCGGGTTTCATACTTAATGTCGCTTTTATTAATAAATGTGTTGAAATCATCCTCCTTAATCGCCTCTGCCGGAAGTTGACTTCCTACGTTGGACACGAAATCATTCAGAACATATTCAGAAGTTGTTGCTGTATTTGCTCTCCAGTCCTTTTTAGTCTTTACATTAATAAACTCAGCCACCACTTCCTTTAGAGGAGATTCTGACGTGAGCTCGCTATCATCGGGCTGAACCACATCATCTGCCCAGGGATTGTACTCACCCAATGCGTACTGATCTTCCAGTTTTCGGAGTAATTTTACTGCGGTTGTTTTAGTTCTGGTCCTCAGTCGAACTCTTTTTTGTTTGGGTCTGCGATTTGTGCTGTAGAACTGCGCGTAGTACCAGTTTTTCTGCTTAATAAGTGATGCCATCTGTATAGTAATAGTATAGTAGTCACTACTATTTCGGAATTACTACACAGATAGTTGGAAAAGACCAATCAAAACAAGACTAACTTTCCGTTGTATTTCGTTTGATTTACCCCTAATTTTCTTGTCTACCAAAATCGGGACGTGACTCAGTTCGGTAGAGTCACGCGATTCGCGTGAGGGTTCGAGGGGTCGGTACGCTTCGAGCGTACTCGTCCCGAACAACATATTAATTTTATTACATCGGGACGTGGCTCAGTTCGGTAGAGCACTCGGCTGGGGGTCGAGGGGTCGCAGGTTCAAATCCTGTCGTCCCGACGAAAAAAAGGGGATGTTTGCGAAAGCAAGCATCCCCTTTTTGTTATAGCAAAATAACGGAGGGTAAATGACTTACTATGCCTACATGATTAAGTCGGAATCCACAGGAAGGTATTATTATGGGCATACGTCTAATTTGAATGAGCGGCTTGAAAGCCACAATTCAACCCAAAATAAATATACCCGTGGCAAGGGGCCATGGAAGTTGGCAGGGTATGTGGAAGCTGAGTCAAAAGGAGAGGCGATGAAGCTGGAAAACAAGCTAAAGAGAATGAAGAATCCCAAACGGGCATTAAATTGGCTTAGACGGAATGGCTCAGTTCGGTAGAGCATCCCGACAGGCATGTCGGGAGGGTCGCAGGTTCAAATCCTGTCTTCCCGACTAAAAAAACCCTTTATCAATGGCAATGTTGGTAAAGGGTTTTTTATTTTAATCTGCGAAAATTCTAGTTCCGCTGATGGCTGGGGAATCAACCGCAATTGAGTCGCTGATATTGCGAAGAAGTGCTCTGCGGATCAACCAAGGGTTTTACGTCGGGAAAATCCTGTCGTCCCGACTTAAGAAAGGCTTTCCCATAGCAACTTATCTGTGTGGAGGCTTTTTTTGTTATAGAAAGGTATCCCACCATTAGCATGTCTGTCTTGCTAAGCTACAAAAAATCATTGCCTTCATGCGGTGCGAAAAACTTACGGTCAGGTAATTCGCGGTTGATCGTTTCAATCTCATCAAGCCTTACGGAATGGGCTGGATCATTGGATTTAAGCTCATCGGCAATAGCAGATGCCAGGTATTTGCGGCACCCTTCATAGCCGTCACTGAAAAACACATCAACCAATCCCTTTGTATAAACACAGGGATTATACGCAGTACCATAAATACTGTCAGGTGAGCCGTCCAGATTTTTAACTCCGTATTTATCAATAATTACGTCCATCAATTCAACAACCTGATTGTAGACGTTCTGCTGATTCAGTGTATAGAATGATAAATGTATATCTACTGAATATAAAAACGTGTAGTAATTGGTAGCCATCAAGGTTATTGAGTTATAAATATTTTTTGAGATATTTACATCAGTATTATGATAAGCGATCAGGTCCGCAGTTAATGTTCCGGTTTTGAACAGGCACTCCCGTATAGATATCTGTCTTGTAAAATAGTCCTCAAGATTCGTTTTGAACGATTCAACAATCCACTCTTTTGTGGCTTTCTTAGGCTTATTACCAAACATGGTCCCTTTTAAAATATTCATAGTGAGTTTGTATTAGAGCATAATGAGTGTCCCGAATCAAATATTCAACCAGGTGTACGGTCATATCTTTATTCGACAAATGAGAATTAACATGACACTGATGTTGATTATAATTTTAGAAAGATCTGCCTGTGGAAATAATAGTTTAGCAATAACCCCTGCTTTTCCCCCATTGTTAAATGCTGGAGATGTCCTCATTTTTGAATGCGTAAGCGACACGATGGCAACGAAAAGAATGCTCCTATTTGGTTCCTCTTAATCAGTAATTATGGTTCAGGGTTCAGTTTGTAGATGCGTGTGGAAAAGAGAGGATAATATGTGTCGCTGTATAATTCTGGATAGATTAATTCTATATGTATCAAAGAATCCGAAGGAGAAAGTCACCTCAGCCTTCGGCACTAACTAACCACTCGTCATAAAATTTGTCGTTGAATATGTTTGCCGTCAGGAGCATCGTTAAGCTCCGGTGTTGGCAATTCCTGAACTGCCATTTAAAAATTTGTCGGCATCCAGTGCTATAATTGCCGTATCAATTTTTTCGCGATCCACAGCTTGATATCCATTGCCGGGCAAGAGAATTGAATAGATTGAAGCTGTTAAATATTTCTGACATCCGTCAGAGCCGGCCCGGTAATAAATATCAACCATCTGTTTCGAGAATTCTCGTGAGGTGTACATGGCCTCATTGATGTCGTCTGTCTTCAGCCCGCTGTTCTTGTCTGTTTCTTTTAAAACGTCTTCTACCAGTGTGATAATCTGCTTGTATGTGTGTCTTTTTTCTACAGTAAAATTTCCGGTAAACAGTTGCATGTATAACATTGCGTAGTAGTTAACAGTCACGATAAAAATGGAGTCGCGGGCACTGTCCGTCACCTCATTTTCAGCGTTATGATAAAGGATCAGGTCTGTGGTTAGTGAGCCGGCTTTTGACAAGCACTCCTTAATGGAAATATGCCTGCTTGAATAGTTTTCAAGGTTCTTTCGTATTAGGGTGAGAAGTTTTCTTTTTCTCTCTATAGATTTTTTTGGTCTCTTAAATGCAGCATCGAATTTATTCATGTTTGATAGAATTGGATAGATGGATGTTTTTACTTTCTCTTAGATCCAATTTATAAAATGCACTACTTTTTTTACGTAAGTCATTTTTAAAAGCTATTGTAGTGATTTAACCTACAATTCTGTATACCGTAAAAATAATCTGCATCTTTTTTATTAAAAATCTAACGATTTTTCATTAATATTGTCCATATTCAGATTTGTATTGCGAAAATATAAACTCCATTTTTGACCTTGACCTTGACCTTGACCTTGACCTTGACCTTGACCTTGACCTTGATTTTGAATGAAAAAACGTTATCAAGCTGAGCCTGTAATTATTAGATATGCTGTATCAGATATATTTAATAATGCTTAAATAACTAACGTGAAAAATGTGTTGAAACATAGTTAGACCGTTATTTGGATACCTTTATAAGAGAAAATTGTTTTGAAAATTGCCTTTCAGATAGGTATTTTCGATTGGAATATTAATAATTGAGATGAGTATATAGATCTATTCTTTAGTCCATTAGGGATGAATATATTTTTATAATTTTAATAGAAGAATAGAAGAATAGAAGAATAGAAGAATAGAAGAATAGAAGAATAGAAGAATAGAAGAATAGAGGAGATGAATGGATTTTAGTTTTAATAAATATTTGTCAAAACAAGTGTAAACGTATGAAGTCAGAGATTACAGGGTCGCAGTTCAATATTCTCGAAAGTTTGATGCATGGGGTGATGGTAACCGATAGAAAGGGCCATATTATCTACTGCAATCCCTCACATGTTAAAATATTTGGGTATACAAAGACTGAGGCAAAGGGAATGTTTATTAAAACTCTGTATGAGGATACTAATGAAAAGGCGTTCAATAACTTTTACGACAAGTTAAAAGAGGAAGCACCGGTACAGCTTAACTGGCATGGAATTCGTAAAGATAACTCAAGAGTTTGGCTTGATATAAGAGCCAATATTGTGAAAACTGACGATGGTAAACCCGACGGCTGTGTTATATCTCTGCATATTATTGAGGATAAAAAGCGAACAAGAGCACAATTGGAAAAAAACAGGGCTTTTGCCGAGGCAATCCTTGAAACGAGTGTAGATGCGATCCTTTCAATTAGTGAAAATGGAGAAATCATCCGCTCAAATGCTGCATCTACCGACTTATTTGGATATAGCAAAGAAGAGCTAACTGGAAAAAGCGTTGACGTACTGATTCCCCCTTCCTTCGAGGACTATGCAAAAATGTATCTGGATAGAATTAAGAAAAAAAACGGGGAAAAAGTCTCAGAGAAAGGATTAGAAATAAATGCGATGAAGAAAGACGGTACGGAATTCCCTGTTGAACTATCGCTTGCAGAAGTTACCTGGAACGGGCAGAAAATATTTACGGCAATAGTTAAAGACATGTCTAAACGACGAGAATTAGAACGGCGGATTATTGAAGTCGGCAATGAAGAACGCCGAAGTATAGGGCGGGACCTTCATGACGGGCTCGGGCAGATGTTAACTGGAATTCGACTCCTCTCGGAAAATATGGTTTCAAAACTCAGGGATAAAAACATGCCCGAAGCTGATGGAGTGAAGGAGATTGCTGAAATGGTTCGGGAAGCTGATGAGTATGCCCGTGAATTGGCACATGGAATGGTGGTGACAGAACTTGAAAATAAAGGATTGTTTAAAGCAATTGATAATCTCTGTGACCGAACAGAAAAAACTGCGGGGCTTACCTGTACATTTACAAAAGATGAAAACCTCGAAATTAATGACTTCGATATTGCACTTCATATATTCCGAATCATTCAGGAAGCCGTGAATAATGCTGTGAAGCATTCAAGCGCCAACACCATAGAAATCGAGCTTTCAAGTAATCCACATATTAGATTGGCCATTTCGGATGATGGGGACGATTTTGATGTAAATGAAGAGGAATTTCCCGGTTCGGGCATTCAGATCATGAACTATAGAGCAAAAGTACTTGGCGGGCATTTTGAAATATCAAGAACCGATGACAACCGTACAAAAGTACATTGCGATTTTCCAACTCTGGAAAAGAAGTGAGTATTTTAGCTGCAGAATAAAAAATGACCTTTTACTGTAATTTTATTAGCGTCAATGTGTTAAAGATGTGCTGCATGAATAGATAATTCTTCAATTAAATTTTGCTGATGGAAAAATCACACAAAAAAAGGGTGTTAATTGTCGATGACCATCCCATGATGAGAAAAGGGCTGGCCAATACGATTGAATCTGAGCCCGGTTATGAGGTCGCATTCAAGCTGGAAAAAGCTGAACAGGTGCTTGAAATATTGGAAAACAATGAGCTTGATCTTTTACTTGTGGATATTTCACTTCCGGGCATGAATGGAATAGAGCTTGTCAAAAATGTTGTTTTCCGTAAACCTGAGCAAAAGATCATCGTTATTTCGAGGCATGAGGAAAACTTATACGCCGAACGGGCACTTCGCGCTGGAGCAAACGGGTATATTATGAAATTCGAATCAGCAGAAGTAATTTTAAAGGCTGTCAGAAAAGTACTCAACGGAGGTGTGTATATAAGTGATGCGGTGAGTGATCGCATGCTGAAAAACTCTATGTTTGGAAATAAAAACCCGTTAAAAACACCCATGGAAACATTAAGTGACAGAGAGCTTGAGGTTTTTGAATTAATGGGTAGGGGAAAGAGCACGAGTGAAATCGCCGAACAGCTTCATCTGACCAAGAAAACCATTGAGACCTACAGGTCAAGAACCAAAGAGAAAATGGGGTTTAAAAACTCTACCGAAATGTTGATTCACGCTGTCAAATGGCTGAGTATTGAGAGCCCGGGCGAAGTAAAAAAGTAACTCATCAAGAAAAGTGCCGGAGAGCAGCGCAAAAATACTCCGTTCGCCCGTCTTTACACTGTTTCTGCGGGCTCACGGGTAAGTAATAACCATCAGCCGTTCCCGTGGTACTGAACACTTCAACTCAACGTTTTTCCATATCCGGACCAGCACCATACAGTAGTGAGGAGGCACGCTGGTGATACCCTACACTCCTTTAACCCGTGGTTACCGCTGCGCACCGACCATGGTTGGCGGTCATATCGCACTTATGGTGTTCCCCGACTTCTGCACTTTTCCGATGTGAAAATTTCAATCATTGTAAAGTAGTAATTTACGGTTATAATATATGGTATTTGGGTGTCCCCGTGCGGAAGCCAGAAGGGTCCGGGGATGATAATTTTAGTTCCCGAAGTTAAATGTGACCCATCTTTTTTACGGACTGCGACTCAAATGCGGTCACGATCGGACGCTGCTTTAAGCGAACTGGTTACCAAGCTTTGCTTATGGGTGGGTGTGAACGGACTTTTAACGAATACTATATTTTTTAAATGAAGTGTTTGACGATGAAGGCTAATGCCTTGCAGTTTGCAGTTCCCGGCAGTACAAAATTAATCATAAGTGGTTTAATTCCCCGACCCTCTGGGTCGGAAAAAGATTAAAGTCCCCCTTGGAAGGGGGAAAGCGAACAGAGTGAGCAGGGGGATGACTATCGTAACCAAAAAATGGGCTGAACTTGAATCACAAGCACAAACCATCATCCCCCATTGCCCCCTTCAAAGGGGGACACTTCATAATAAAATCCATAGTTAACAAAATTTATGGGTTCTAAGGTGATACCTCGTGGGCTCTGCCCCGAGGTAGTTCATTTATATATCAGATAAAAGTCATAAAAAATAAACGACCCGACCATCATCAGATAGATGGCCAGGTCGGGTCGCCTCTCTCTTCATTTGTTCAATCTGCCCGCTCTGTCAATAAGCCAGTAAGCTTTATGACAAAAACATGCAGCGTAACAATTGAAAATAATCTTTCGATACGCTGATAATTGTATCCTGCCGGATACTTACAGTGTCAGTACTTTAAAAGAATAATAACCGGAGCACATTCACTCCACTTTTCTAAATAAAAAGAGGAGGTCGACAGCGGCTTTTCTGAACGATTCAAAACTGAGGCATTGAGCAGTTTTAAACTGTGCTCTTCATTTGTTGTACATATCACTATTTCAAAACGTCTGATATTAAGATAAAAGCAGTGAAGTAAAAGTGATGTAAGCAATCTCAAATTAACAGTGTGGGGATTTCTTGATTAGGTTTATGGAAGAGTATTTAATGAATTTGATTTTATACATATCTATATACCTGCCTAGAGTTTCAGGGGATTAAATGAGAGATAGCGCACTACTTTCGGGGCGGTCCGCCAACCAATTAAGCAGTGTGCCGGGTTTTGGCAAGATTTGGTTAAAACAGATTGAAACCTATTTTCGCGCGGGGGAGTGTGTTCAGTTGCTTTGGACTAGAAGAAATTTCTCTGAATGTTTCACACCCCTATCAACATACCCCTGAAGCTCTTTACATGTCTATATTTAAAAACTGCCATCGATGGCCATTAGTGTTGCCAATAAAACAGGGCAACACCATTTAAGAAGTGACAGGATTAAATCTCCCCACCGAAGTGTCGGCACCAAGTGTGGCTTGAGGGGAGTACTCCGATTGCGGAGGGAGGGGTGTCCTGTGAGCCAATCAAGGTTTTAATCTGTCATCGGTAGCCGCTAATTTTGCCTAAAAGCAAGGCAAAATCATTTGAAAGGTGACAGGGTGCGTTTTTCGATCCGAAAGCACTATGCGTTTTGCGAGTGGTGGGTAGTGTGCGGTGTTCCGGGTAAATTTAAATTTCAAAAGCACCTCATCAGATCGTGATGCATCCATGGAATAGATCTTTCATAACCCCCGTCGACTGAATTCAATTCTTCTGCAGAATCAAATGCCTCGGGGTGCTTGGAACGCCTACCTTCTCTTACCCCGCACTGCGCGCCGAAACAACACGGTGCTTGTGCGGGGCTACTGAGCTGTCGCCCCTGTCGGGGCTTATTGTTACGCGCAGGCGCGAAACCACGCATAACCGGATGTACATTGGCAGGGGATAATTCACGTGCATATTAAAATAAAAACATCGATTTTAACCTAAAACAGTGCTTTTTAAAAACTGTCATTGGTAGCCCCTAACGTTGCCCAAAAACCGGGCAACACTATTTCAGATGTGACAGAACAATTGGAGGTATCCTGTTTGAAGCCGAGCTTTTGAATCCTTGAAATCTGATCAAAGCCGATACTTTCGAGAATCTGTCACTGGTAGCAACTAATCTTGGCCATAAGCAGGCAACACTATTTAAAAGGTGACAGGATTATAGTCCCCTCTCGAGAGGGGATTTAGGGGTGTGTTCGTAAAGGCAATAAGCATTGATTAAAGCCCAATAACATCACTTTTATCAATCTGTCATTGGTAGGAAGCAGGCTCTTACCCGTGCCGAAGCCGATACACGTGTTTGCTTGATGGTTAATCTCCTCGTGCTGTGGGTTCCATTATGAACAACGATCTTTCAGAACTCCTGCCATTTGAAGCATCATATTTGTTCGAGCAACACTATAGATAAACTCGCACCAGAGCATGAGTCAATTGTAGTTCACCGTCACGCTACCGCCGGATGTCCGGGCTGCAAGCTTGGGGCCTCCATTGCCGACCGTTCCCTCGACCCTGTTTCGCTCAGAGCTGCCGGTAAAATTTCGAAGCTCTACATTTACACGGTTTCCGGATAGATCCATCTCAAAGTTATCTGTTTCGGGCATGTCTACCGTGATACTTCCGCCGCTTGTTCGAAAATCGAGATCGTCCCTGAATTCTGTGATATGAGCTCTAATGCTTCCGCCGCTCGTACGGGCCGAAATAGCTCCGCTAACGTTCTCAAGACGAATGCTTCCGCCGGATGTCCTGAGATCTGCAGGACCCGTGAGGCCGTCAACACGGATAGAGCCGCCACTGGTCCGGCCGTTGATGGTTCCATGAACGTCGCGAAGATTTATACTTCCCCCTGAAGTTCTGAGATCCGCATTTCCCTGGATTGATTCTGCAGTGACACTCCCGCCACTTGTCCTTAGTGACACATTATTAGTAAAATTTGAGGCCGTTACCGATCCACCGCTTGTTCTGCCATCGATCAGCGATGTCGAAGGAGCCTGTACAACAAACGAAATTGATACATTCGAGCCAGAACTAAACCAACCGCCAATGCCACTGTTTTTTCGTTCAGCACTCGCTGTAATACGGTTTCCATCCTGACTAATGTCAATCTCAAAATCATCGAGATCGAAATCTGAGGGAGACAATACTCTGTTGCCCCGACGCACTATCATATAGACACGCACGTCGTTTTCAGCATGCCCTTCAGCCAGAATGGATCCGCCCGAGGTTCTGATGTCCACATATGGACTATCATTTACATCAAAAATCTCAGTTCTGTAGGCGTCTTCTGTTTCTTGTGCGATGAGAGAGCCAAAAAAAGCTGCTACGAGAGCAAAAACACAGACTAATATTCGTAATAATTTTTCCATAACAGGAGCATTTGTTAAAAGTAGTTTATTCAGCATAAAAACATACGGAGGCTTCCGGTAATTGTTGCGCAAAGAACCGCATCACACTAAAAAATGTTGGTAGTAATATGTTATCAAAGGCAAGTTCAGTAATTTAAGTCTGATTGAAAGTATAAAGCATCTACAGTTATGAAATTACCATTTGTATTGGCAAAGAGATTTGTTGCAGGGGAAACGTTCGACCAGTCTGTTCCAAAAGTTGAGGAGCTTAACAAGCATGGTATAAAAGTGACACTTGATCTCCTGGGTGAAAATGTAAAAGATCGCCAGATGGCTGATGATACTGTGGAGAGTTACATACAGCTGATTGAAAAAATCCATAATGCCGGCCTCAAGAGCACCATATCTATCAAGCTTACAATGCTTGGACTAGATATTGATGAAGAGTATTGCAAAGACAATCTTTTTAAACTGCTTGATGTTGCCAGAGAGCACGACTCATTTGTCCGAATTGATATGGAAGGATCTGATTATACGCAGGCAACAATCGACGTATTTAAAGAAGCGTTTAAGGAATACGGAAAGCATGTTGGCATTGTAATACAGGCCTACCTCCATCGAAGCAAAAATGATATCCCTGAACTTGCGGAAATGGGGGCGGATGTCCGCCTTTGTAAGGGTGCCTATGGTGAGCCTGAGCGCATTGCCCTTCAGAATATGCCGGCCATTAGAGAAGCCTTCAAAGAGTACGCTAAAATTTTACTAAATAAAACGACCTATCCCAGAATTGCCACCCACGACGATGAGCTTGTGAACTGGGTAAAAAACTATACGCTTGAAAAGAATCTTGGGAAGTCGCGATTTGAGTTCCAGATGCTCTATGGATTACGCGAAGAAACCATGATTGAACTGACTAACGAAGGGTACAATACAAGAGTGTACGTGCCGTATGGCACCATGTGGTTCCCCTATTTTAAGCGTCGACTACTCGAACGAAAAGAAAATATCTTTTTTGTAGCCAGCACGATATTTAAAAAATAGGGTACTACTTGAAAGTTTTTGGATAATTGCTTCGACCAGATACAACACATTTCAGGAAAAAATAGAGAATCTGCAAATAATACACGAAATTCCCTAATTCCCTAATTCCCCAATCAACAAAGGAACTAATACTCAAGAGGTTCTGATCCTTCCAAAATGTCCAGCTCAGAGCGGTCGATTTCTGCCAGGTAGTAATAGCCGCCATAGCGATTGTACCTGATGTAAAAATGCCGGTTTTCACTAAGCAGATCTATAGAGCCGGTGACTGCTTCTTCACCAATTGAAAGAATTACATTGCCGGTATAAGGATCCAGAATCGGTCCGGTAAGTGTTCTGATGGTATCACCAATCGGCTGATTTCTGTTAATGCGTGCCGTGATGGCAAGATTTTCGTCAAGAGAGAAGTGAATCAATGTTCCCGGTTCGTAAGATTTGATCGTGTTCAGCGGCCGGGCCGGCTCAATATATGAATACGCTATGATGGGCACGTTTTCCAGTGTGGCCGGCAGCGCCGGTTTTCCGTCTGGGTCTGAGGGGGCGGCCTGAATAAAGAGCAGGGAGTCGCCACTCTGTACCATCAACTGAGGCAGATTGGTAAGCTCATCTGCTTCTGCTTGGGCTGGCGGTTGTTCCTTAGTGTTACTACAAGCTCCAGCCAACAGACTTGCAGCAAAAATCCATATGACGGTATAAGAGAAATAGTCTGGTTTCATTCAGGATTATTTGATGAGAATCATTTGGCGGGTCAGCATCTGATCGGGGGTTCTCAGCCTGTACATGTAAATACCGCTCGACAGGCTGCTGGCGTCAAATGTATGCTGATGACTGCCTGCGCTCAATGAACCATTGATAAGTGTTGCCACACGCTGTCCGGTGATGTTAAACACTTCAAGAGTTATATCGGAGGATTGATCCAGTGTAAACTGAATGGTCGTTGTCGGGTTGAATGGATTCGGATAGTTTTGTGATAGCTCAAGTCGCTGAGGAGCCTCCTGACTTACCTCCGATGACGTTGCCATCTCAATTGTGGCGGAAATCGGAACTTCAATAACCGGATTGGCCGGGTCGTTACTTCTTACCTGGAGCACGGTTTCATAGGTTCCGGTGGGTACATCTACAGCATTTAGTGTCAAATTTACAGATTGTGATTCACCCGCTGCTATCACTCCGCCAAAAGATTCCGTCTTCAGCCAGTTAAACGGGGAATGAACACGTTCAACACGAATATTATCTACGTCCATATATACACCGCTAACCTTATTTCGCTGGCCAAAATACATATAGTCCGGTTTGCGCCCGGATGGATACGGGTTGGATGCGATCATATCTCCTTCAAGATAGTAATCCACGGAACGGTTGTTGGGATTGTACTTAATCTCTATTGTTCTATAAGTACCGTTGGTTGGAAATGAAGTGCTTGTGGAAGAAAAGGTTTCACTTCCCTGTTCGGTTACATTTCGTGCAAAAATATTTCCACCAGAAATAATAAGGCCTGATGAAATTGCACCGTTGCTTCCGTCAAAAGCATACACGTCAAATGTTTCTCCCTCGCCGCCAATAATTTGATCCTGGGTAGCAATATCGAAAGATACCGAATACTCGCCCATGGGCTGAGGCCCGAAAAATGGAGACCTTGAAAACATTGCAGTTGACGAATCAGTTCGTCTCGGAAGTCGCAGGTGGAGGCTCCCATTTGATGGATTTTCAGAAGAGATCTCAAATGGAGTTGAGACAGAAAACGACCGCCACCCGACTTCTGCCGGGAAATCACCGGTAGTGAAACCTTCACTTTCTTCAAAATCTGCGGAATAAATCACACCCGGTTCACCACTTTCAGTAAATGAAAGGCTGCTTACGGATGAGAAAGATGCCGTAACAGCTGCGGCATCCATAGCTGGCATTTGGTCCGCCTGCTGTTTTGACGCCGATATGACGTTACTTTGAATGTCAAAATCTATGTTGTACATCAAATCGCTAGTCCCATTATTCTGCAGCGTAATAGGAACTGTTATTGCACTGTTCTCCTGGTTTAACTCAGCAGATATTGACGATTCTCCAACACTGATAGACGGAGGGTTAACCACTGTGGTGCGATAAGAGGCTATGACGTGCTTTATTTCGCGCATGCTTCGAGCATTATCAGCCGGCCCGGCATCGTTTGAAGTAATAAGGGGATTACCGGTAGGTTTGCCGGAAAATTGTACGTCAGGATTCGAAAAGTAAGGTATAGGCTGGAACAGAGCATCACCGTAAGCCATTACGGTAGCATAAGTGTTGCCAGAAGCCGGAAAGCGATTTCCCGTCGAATAAGAGAAAAGGCCGCCAAATTCGCCGGCTGCGGCATCACTCTGATTTCTCGCGTGTGCATTACCCATATTGTGGCCGATTTCGTGTACTAACGTGTAGTTCGAGGCTATTTGCTGAACCCTGTTTATAGAAAATGCCAGCTGCGAAGAGCCGGATGTAGAGTTGTTAACCCAGGCAATGCCACCTGTATTCGGTTCACTCAAAATTGCGGCGACAACATCTGCCCCATACTGATCCCGTAATTGATGTGCTTCAACCATATAGCCATCGTAATCAGACTCTTCACAATTACTTTCAGAACAGAGGTCAAAACGGTTGTCAGGATTCCTGGTAAGCCGGCGAAGATGGTCACCTGCTGAAACATAATTGTCATCACTTGAGCTCAAGCTTTCAAGAGAATCTCCGTCATAGTCGGTTTGATAATAATGTACCAGCCGAAGTGTTATATGCGTTTCGCTATTGTCTAAGACCGTTTGGGATTTTGCCATGGCCTCTGAAATCAGGAGGTCAATGGTTCTGTCTGTGGATTCAGCCCACGTTTTTGAATTTGGCGTGTACAATATCATCACATCAATGGTTATATCGTCTGATAAAGTGCCTGCCATAGCTGCCGTACTGGGAGTGTGAGGCTGAATTACATCAGCACCTGAAGATTTTCCAAGGAACCGGGCGCCTTTCAAAGAGGGGGAACTGTGGTCAACTTCGTGTATGGAACAAAACTGTTGATCATCATAAAAAGAAGAGGATGTTGCTACATAGTTTTGGTTTATCTCACCATCGTACTCAAAAAAGTATATGTCTTCATGCGATTTATGAAAAATCCCGTGAAGCTGTCCATCTGTATAAGTAAAAGTAAATGTGTTTTCCGGTTCTTCAATATCTCTCGCGATAAATGACGTGGTCGTTGAAGTGTAGTTTTCAACTCTGTTTACTAAAAATGTGGAAGTCGAACCGGCTGCCACAGCTACTTCTATATAGTCACCGCTTTTGATTTCGCTAAAGTCAAAACTGTCATTGTTTAGCGTATAATACTGACGCAGATGCGGGGCTCCGGTGATTGTCTTAGCCGTCTTCTGTTTGGATTGATTCTGGATTGAATTAAGTTTAAAAACCTGTTGAGCATGCACAAGCTGAGCAGATAGCAAGTGGAAAAAAACAAGGAAAAAAAAAGTAAAGAATATCTTCATAATGAAAATTGCCTGAATTGAATTCTCAAAAGTAATTAGGAGTAAAATCTTTGAGAGTCAAATAAAAAAAGAGCGTTTCGCTATTTATTCATCTTAACTTAGTTACTTATCGCTTAGAATTTGATTCTTTTAAATTGAAAATTAAAACACGCGGCAGAACAACCTATGGAAAACAAAACAGCAGCACAGTTTAAATCAGCTGGGATACTAGTTCTATTTCTGTTCATTTGTTTCGGCGTGGCCTGGATCGGTGCTCAGGTATCGCCCGGTATTGCTTCTTCGGAGTGGTACGATCAACTGAATAAACCGGGTTGGAATCCACCCGGCTGGCTTTTCGGCCCCGTTTGGACTGCGCTCTACACGATGATGGCGTTTGCGGCCTGGCGGATCTGGAGACGGCTCGGATTTTCAGGGGCAAAAACAGAACTCTCCTGGTTTGCGATACAGCTATTTCTGAACGGGCTTTGGTCACAGCTCTTCTTCAACGCACAAAGTCCCGGTCTCGCTTTTGTTGAGATTTTATTTCTTCTCGCGGCTATCATCATTACCACAGCATATTTTTACAGGCAAGACTCAATCGCGGGCTGGCTGATGGTGCCCTACATTCTTTGGGTGGCGTTTGCAACGGTGCTAAATGGCACGATATCGATGATTAATTAGTCATGAGTCGTGAGATATGAGACGTGAGATAAGTGAGTGAAAAGACAGAAAGCAAAAGTGAAAAGTAAGGTTCAAAGCCATCAACGCTTTTGTTTTCTATCTCTAACTATCTGCTTCATTTCATTTAATGAAGCTTAAACTGAGGGTTATTTTCACTTTTGCCTTTTCACTTTTCACTCCTAAATTTTTACGACTCACGACTCACGACTCACGACTCACGACTCACGACTCACGAAAATCGATCCGCCAATCGATTGATCAAATATCCGCTCTCTTTAAGGGCTTGGGTGGCAAACCGGCCAAAGAAATCGGTTACTGCTTCAAACTCCTTTACGAATCCTTTTTTGTCATCATTTTCCACCATTGAGATGAGGCGTTCATGGTGTTTGAAAAATGAGACGAGCAGTTCTCGCCGCTCCTTGTTCGCGAACACAATGTCGGCATAGAGTTCGGCGTCCTGCGCGAAAATCCGGCCGGTCATCATCAGTTCGGCACGGTACACTGGGCTCGAGTAATCCAGCATTTGATGCGGATCGAGATCGTACTCTTTCATAAATGACCCATGAAGAAGGGCAACAAAGTGGCGGAGCCCCTGAACAAGGTTCATCACGTGATCATGATTCTCAGGATCGGCTTCTATCACACGCATTCCCCAAAGCTTACACTGTTCCCGAAACCATTCACTCGCTTCCGGATCACGGCCTTCGCAAACCACCATCAGCTGCTTCGATAAATTAGGAACATCCGGGCCGTGCATGGGGTGGAGGCCAATTACAGGTCCCTGGTGTGAATCGAGCATGGCTTGAAGCGGCTCGGCTTTATTACTCGTGAAATCAGCCAGGATGGTGTTTTCATCCAGTTTGTTACTGAGCCGTTCAATAACTGATATCGTCAAATTGATGGGGACAGTTACAATTGCGAGATCCAGTTTTGGGGCGATCTCCTCGAGTTCAAACCAATTGCCTCTATCGATGCTATAGGTGTGATGACCGCTTTGATCAGCTACTTTTCTGTAAAGTGAGCCCATCCCGCCTTCACCGCCAACGAAAAGAATGTGCTTTGGTTCGGGAGTTGCTCTCGGAAACGTGTGGGTAGACTGAGTTGCCCTTGATGCGGACATAATCATTCGCAAAAAATCTTCTGCCCAGTCGGGATCCAGATCCCGCGCCTCAGCCATACTTCTGAATTTAATGCTCTTCTGTTCCTCCCGTTCAGCAACAAATACCGGCAGCTGGTTATCAATTTTATACTCGATTACCTCACGAGATACTTTATTGCGCTCTTTAAGCAGGTCAAGAATCTGCTGGTCTATTTTATCAATTTGATCTCGTTGCGATGAGAGGTCCGAATTATTTGACATGATTGTTTAAAAATTTAAATGGTAACTAAATGCGTAAGGCACCACTCGTGGTTCATTAACACTGAATTCGAAGTGTTTGCGTTACCGCATCAAAATATACGATCGTGTTTGGTATTGGTCACATATCGGCTAACACACGAAGGTAGGGTTGAAAAAATACAAAATTAACTCAATCTCAGGTAAATTGTAAGGTTGTTTCTGATATGATTGCGTCTACAATCAGAAAGGGTGCCAGCTGAATGGAATTGAATATTCCAAAGCCCCGTCAGCGTTAGTCCCAAGCAAAAGGAGATTTCGCCCCGAAAAACACGGGACTGGAAAAACACCAGTTACGCGTTCAAAAGATGAGCTCCAGTCATTCGCTCCGCTCTTTCGGTCGAGATGACAGGCATCAGCTTTGGGTAAAGGCGGCGTACCAACACCCCAAAACATGCGATTCTCCGTCCTACGCCGCACTGTCCACATAATTACTGTTTGCGGCGTAGCCAAATGCCTTAGTCTACACGTCCGTGGTAGGTGCGGCGCATACGTTTCAGAAAGAGAAAGACATTCATTAATTTTCAAAACGTTTTGAACAGCTATGATTTAAATCAAAGATGACCTTCACACTTTTGGTAGAAAACTGTTATTTTAAAAGTCTGAATTTAAAGCAACGTCTACTTATGAAGAAGAACGCATTTTACATTATTACCGGTTTCATTTTGTTTGCGGCCCTGGCTCGTCTGTTGCCGCACGCCTATAATTTTACACCACTCGGAGCGATTGCGCTGTTTGGTGCAGCATACTTTCCGAAAAAAAAATGGGCGTTTATCATCCCTATCCTGGCTCTTTGGCTGAGCGATCTGGTTCTGAATAATGTCATGTATTCCGCCTATTACGATGGATTTACATTTTTCACCAGCGGATTTCTATATGTTTACGGCGCGTTTGCGATGATCGTGGTTTTGGGTGTTATTCTCTTGAAGAAAGTTACATTGCCGCGCGTCATAGGCGGAGCGCTTGGCGGATCGGTCCTCTTTTTTGTTATAAGTAATTTTGGCGTGTGGCTCGGCAGCACGCTATATCCAATGACGTTAGAAGGGCTGTTGATGTGTTACACGGCCGCCATTCCTTTCTTTCATTACACACTCGCCGGAAACCTGATCTACTGCGGCGTTCTGTTTGGCGGCTACGAATATTTGAAGCACAAAGTCCCTGAGCTTTCAACCATTCAAGCCTGACCCTTACTTACCACGGCTGCATCAACTCAAACATCGCCCCGGAAAATTGTATCCCTGTTACCGGGGCTGACAGAGCTGGTCTGTAAACTTGGACTGGAAGATCAGCTTGTCGGGCGCTCACATGAGTGTGACTATCCCGAATTTATCACCGACCGGCCTGTTCTCACCTCAACGAATTATCCTAACTCACCGGAATCTGAAAGCCGTCAAATTCATGACTCTGTGACGGGCCTGCTTCAAAAAGCCCTCTCCATTTATGATGTAGATGATGATGCACTCATTAAACTCAGCCCCGATGTAATTCTTACTCAGGACCACTGCGAGGTTTGTGCTGTCTCATACAGTGATTTAAGCAGCGCGGTGAAAGACGCTCTGGGTAATGAAACAAAAATAGTGTCGGTATTACCTACAAATCTTGCGGAGATTTTCAGTTCTTTTGTTGATGTTGCCGAGGCTCTTGGCGTTCGAAAAAGAGGTGAGGAGCTTGTCGGGAGTATTCAGCATCGGTTTGATGAGATTCGAAATGTAACATCGAATCTTCCGAAGCCGGATGTCGTAGCCATTGAATGGATGGATCCGCTGATGACCGGCGGCAACTGGATGCCGGAAATGATTGAGATTGCGGGCGGAGTGTCACATCTTGCTACAGCTGGAAAGCATTCACCGTGGCAAAATTGGAAAGACATTTTAGAATGCGACCCTGATATTTTGCTTGTAGTACCGTGTGGGTACGGGATTTCAAAAACGCTGGAAGAAATGGAAATACTTTCAGGTCAGGATTCCTGGGAAAATCTAACATCCGTACAGGAGAATCGAGTCTTTATTTTAGACGGGAACCACTATTTTAATCGCCCGGGGCCGCGAATCAGGGAGTCTGTTGATATTCTGGCCGAAATCTTTCATCCTAATGAGTTTAGCGGTCAGTCATTGGCGGGTGGATGGGTCCGGTATCAAAGTAAATGAAATGCGACAGATCGTACATAAGAAGAATAAATATCAATTTAGATTACGATGTCTAAGAAAATAATTATCATTGGTGCTACATCCGGAATCGGGGAGGAACTTGCCCGGCAGTGTGTGAACAAGGAGTACCATGTGGGAGGAACAGGGCGGCGCCTGGAGAAGCTGGAACAGTTAAAGAAAGAGCTTGGAAACTATTTTTATTACACGGCAATGGACGTGACCGATCATGCCAAAGCAAAAGCTCAGCTTCACAATCTGATTGACGAGATGGGTGGGATGGATATCATCGTGTTGAACGCGGGCATTTCCAACTACCCGGCCTCATCCATAACAGCCATGGAACAGAAAATTATTGATGTAAATGTGAGTGGGTTCGTACAGATGTTCGGGGAAGCCTTTCAATATTTCAGAAAGCAGGGGTATGGCCAAATTGTTGGCGTATCATCTATCGCATCCCTATTCGGATCATCTCGCGCCGCTCCCTACAGTTCATCCAAAGCGTTCATTTCAACATATATGCAGGCCTATCGTCAGCGCACAAATAATATGAAAGAGGATATCACCGTCACAGATGTAAAACCCGGATTTGTGAAAAGCGAAATGACGGAAGGAAAAAAAGGCATGTTCTGGGTGGGCGAGACCGACAAGGCAGTGAAACAGATGCTTAAGGATATCGAAAACAAGAAATCCTATTCATACGTCACCCGCCGATGGCGATTTGT
The DNA here is from genome assembly GCF_038150125.1 of Rhodohalobacter sp. 8-1. Classification (NCBI taxonomy): domain Bacteria; kingdom Pseudomonadati; phylum Balneolota; class Balneolia; order Balneolales; family Balneolaceae; genus Rhodohalobacter; species Rhodohalobacter sp. 8-1. Next base: position 29,268 of record NZ_JBBVMF010000031.1, read on the forward strand.
GGCATGGCTGCTGAAACTGACCCCAAACTGGGTGTTGGATCGGTTGTGATAAAATAGATGGAGAGAGTGGGTGAAGGAAACAGTGAGTGAAATAGGCATTATACAAATCCAGAGTCCCGCGAGGGACGACCGCTTAGTAGCCCCACGTTTCAACGTGGGGGCGATGACGACCGCCATGAATCGCAAAAGTCCGTGAAACGGACGATACTTCTACATCAGCAAATAAATCAACATTAGGATAAAGGGGAGCGTAAACACCCAGTCCCAGTTGGTTTTTCGATATGAGCTATCATTCTCCATGGTTATTTGAACTCTTGTGTTATGGGTTTGTTCCGCGAAGGCTCTGAATACGATACAAGTGACGAGTGGTTCTCTTATTCGACTGTCCTAAATCTTATCGGTGGGAGATGGGAAAAGCGTAAATTGGCGGGGTGATAAATTTGGTAATAGCTATGGGATATTCACATTTCTGCCCGGCTGAGAGATGCGAAGTATGAAATGGAATTGGGGCCTGAAGGTACACAAATTACACCCCTTAAGCATTTCACTGCACTTAGCTTCGTTTGGGAAAGATAAATGGTTCTACCGGAAAGTTTGTGGGTTGAAATCAAGATTAGTGAAAAGACCCTCTGAACATGATTAAATAATAATTCAAATAGTAAGCCATTGCTTTTGCAGATCCTTCTCTGCGCCATCAACTACAATGGCTTGATCAGGATGACAAGCTCATGGTATAACAAGCGGGCGGCGTGGGTTCAGTCATAGCTTTTTAACTCGCTATTTTCTCACGCCGCCCTCTGACCTTGCCGAATGATGGTCATTCTGAATAAAACGGTGATTTCCCGGTTTATGCCCCGTGAGGGATGCCCTGGGCAAAGAATCTGTAAAAGCAATACATGTTTTCCTATCTAATGACATAATTGATTGGTATTGCGTACTTATTGATCCAACTGTCTTGAGTAGACTGTATGAGAAGCTGAACTACGGATATGTTTATGTACCAACAATCTTTCCGGTAGAACCAGATAAATGATGAATACTCAAGCGATCTCTCCTCACTGGTTGATTTTTCTGCCATCTTTTACCAGCTAAACTTCTTTCTCCACTGTGTTGGAACTTCTCAAATGGTGTTGCCCGTTTTTTAGGGCAACATTCACTGGCTACCGATGACAGTTTGTAAAAGGCACTGTTTTAGGCTAAAATCGATGTTTTTATTTTAATATGCACGTGAATTACCCCTGCCAATGTACATCCGGTTATGCGTGGTTTCGCGCCTGCGCGTAACAATAAGTCCCGGCAGGGACGGCAGCTCAATAGCCCCATACAAGCGCCGTGGTTTTGACGGCGCGCAGTGTGGGGTTAGGTAGCTTTTGAAATTTAATTTTACCCGTAATACCGTACACATCCCATCACCCTCAAAACTCATAGTACTTCCGGATCGGAAAACACATCCTGTCACCTCTGAAATGGTGTTGCCCGGCTTTTGGGCAAAATGAGGAGCTACCGATGACAGATTGTAAAAATGTGCCGTTATTGATCAGATTTCAAGGATTCAAAAGCTCGGCTTCATCTACGACACCTCCACTTGTTCTGTCACATCTGAAATAGTGTTACCCGTATTTGGGCAAGATTAGTTGCTACCAGTGACAGATTGTAAACATGACGTTTACTCCCCATACTTTTGAACCGTCAAAAGTATGCAAAAACTCCCCGACAGAGGTGTTCTGTCGGGGCACGGTTTGCCCCGCACGGTTACACTATGAGAATGCTCACAAGGTGAGCGCTCATAGCGATTTCTCCCGTGCTGTGGTGCAACCCATGCTATACCTCCACCCATCAAGGCCGGACACCTTTCTCCTAAAGAATATTTAGAGAGCAGGAACTTGGATTTCTTCTGTCACCTCTGAAATGGTGTTGCCCGGTTTTCGGGCAAGATTAACGGCTACCAGTGACAGATTTATCCCTTGAGTGAAATCCCCTTTTGCCCTTAAGGAATCTCCACTGGAAGGGGGCAATGGAACTGAAAACTGCGGAACGCAGATTTATAAGCCGAGGGGTGAGTATGAAGGGCCAGTAACGGGATTTTGATTACAGTTTTCTTCAAGGCTTCTGAACACACCCCTGAATAAATTAAACAGTAGGTATCCGTTTGACGCGCCGTGAAAACCTCAACCTCAACCTCAACCTCAACCCCTCTCTCCCTCAACCCCCACTACCCCAGCCATCCATCACGATCAAGGCTTCGATATTGAATAGCTTCCGAGATATGATGAGATCGAATGGTTTCAGAGCGGTCGAGATCGGCGATTGTACGAGAAACTTTCAGAATTCGGTCGTATGCCCTTGCAGAGAGGCCAAGTGAGTTCATCGCTTTTTTCAGCATGGCCTGGCTGCTGTCATCGAGCGGACAAATCTTCCGGGCCAGTTTTGTATTCATCTGGGCATTGCAGTACACGCCTTCAATTCCTAAAAAACGATGCCCCTGGATCTCCCTGGCTTCAATCACGCGCTTACGGATGTCTCCCGAACTTTCGCCTTTTGCTTTCGATGAGAGTTCTTCATAGCTCACCTTGTCAACATCGATATGAAGATCAATACGATCAAGGAGCGGGCCGCTGATTTTTCCAAGGTAGCGCTGCATTTGAATATTGGTGGACCCGTCGGGATCATCAGGGTCAAACCAGTCGCCGGTGGGTGAAGGATTCATCGAGGCAACCAGCATGATCCGGCTCGGGTAGCTGACACTCATTCGCGCGCGTGATATGCTCACAAATCCGTCTTCCAGCGGCTGCCGCATCACCTCGAGAGCACTTCGCTTAAATTCCGGAAGCTCATCAAGAAACAGCACGCCATTATGGGCCATTGATATTTCTCCCGGCATCGGGATGCTGCCGCCTCCAACCAGCGCTACATCCGAAACCGTATGATGAGGACTGCGAAACGGGCGGTTGGTCACCAACGCTTTGCCATTCGACAGCAATCCGGCAACCGAGTGAATCTTAGTTGTTTCCAAGGCTTCATCAAGCGTCAGCGGCGGGAGGATCGTGGGAAGCCGGCGCGCCATCATTGTTTTGCCTGATCCGGGCGGGCCCACCATTATCAAATTGTGACCACCGGCAGCAGATACCTCCAGTGCGCGCTTTACGTTCTCCTGGCCGCGCACATCCACAAAATCGAGAATATCCTGCTCACCATTTTGATGGAACAGTTTTTTGGGATCGATCTGAAGAGGTGAGTGCGTGGACTCATCATCAAACCAGCGCATGACCTGTTCCAGGTTTTCAAACGCCATCACCTTGATACCGTCCACAACTCCCGCCTCTGCACCGTTGGCTTTTGGTACAATCAGGTAGTCGAGCTCCCTGTTACGCGCCTCCACAGCGATCGGCAGGACCCCTTTCACCGCTCGTAAATTTCCGTCAAGGGCAAGCTCTCCCAGCACGAGTGATCTCGAGAGTTTTTCAATATTGATCTGGTCAGATACGGCCAGCAGGCTTAAGGCAATAGGGAGATCAAACGCACTTCCTTCTTTCGGCAGATCAGCCGGGGCGAGGTTTACGGTAATCCGTCCGCGGGGAAAATGTGCTCCGGCGTTTTTCAGGGCCGCGTCAATTCTGTCTTTTGATTCACTCACGGCCCGATCGGGCAGGCCGACCAGGTAATACTTTGGAACTCCGCCGCTCATATTCACTTCTACCTCTATTAGTCGGGCGTCAACACCAATTGTGGAAGCGCAGTATACTTTTGAAAGCATAGGTTTGAATCTTTGTTAACAATCTTTCGTAGTATGAGGGAGAAACAGCCGATTCCTTACACTTTTATCATGAAAAAATTAAAACTCATACCCATGGAATCTACAAATCGAACCATTTTTGAAGAGATAACGGGCACCGTTGACGAGATTATTCGTGAAGTTCGAAAACTCATCAGGGAAGGAAATGCACGAAGCCTGATCATTAAAAACAAAGAGGGGCGGGTCCTTTTTCAAACCCATCTGACCGTCGGAGTTGCAGGCACGGCTCTCTTTACGGTCATGGCGCCGTTCATCTCTGCACTCACCATGTTTGTGATGTTTGCAAAAGACGTTGAAGTCCACGTTGAGAAAACAAAGAACGGGTCATCTGACGGCAACGCCAATGCCAATGATACACATGAATCCCGTGACGAATACGAAGTTGAAGGGGAGATTATTGATATCGAGGAAGGGGAGGATGAAGACGAGGAGCGTAGTTGAACTGTTGAGGTTTGCGCGTGGCGCAATGTGTAACTGTTGAACTGTTGAATCGTTGAGAGCTCACTGCGTTCGCGTGGAATTGTTTAGTGTTGAACTGTTGAATTGTTAAACTGTTGAATTGTCGAGAAATTTTGAATAGAATTAGGAATTCATTGCTGGTTTAAAAATTTTACGATTTTACGATTTTACGATTTTACGATTTTACGATTTTACGATTTTACGATTCCACAGTTCCACACGCAAAGCGGACTCTGCCAGCAGCTCTCTTCGTTCGCGGTCTTGCAGGTCCTTGTAGCCTGGGTCGCCAGACCCGAGAGCGTAACTGTGAACAGCAGTGAAGAATTGATGAAATGTTGAAAAGTCGAATCGTTGGATTGTTAAACTATTGATAAATATTGATATAGAGGTTGTAACTTTTTGCCTGATTTGAAAATTCCCCAATTCCCCAATTCCCCATTCCACGATTCCACAGTTCCACAGTTCCACAGTTCCACACGCAAAGCGGACTCTGCCAGCAGCTCTCTTCGTTCGCGGTCTTGCAGGTCCTTGTAACTTGGGTCGCCTGACCCGAGGCCGAAACTGTATTCAACAGCAAAGGATCATTTGTATTTCCGGTCGTAAACGAGAGCCGATACCTCATCGGAAACTCATGTTGTTCGAGGCAAATAAGGAGCGGGTCAGCGACACCGCTCTACAGTTCCACAGCGCCGCCTGTTTATTAAATGTTGACTCCTGTCTCTACCAACACGTTCTGAAAAACTCATAGTGCTATTCTTTGAAGAGCGCTTTTTTCTGCAGCGCCTTTTCCAGCCTTTGTTCATACTCTTCTGCAGAAATCTCGATGCATCCGAACTGGGCAAGATGATCGGTGTAGAACTGTGTATCCCATAGCTCAAATCCGTTCTTTTCGAGGATTCTGTGACAGTGCCAGAGGGCTACTTTGTCAGCTTCTTTCTGATTTTTGAACATCGATTCCCCAAAGAAGGCGGCGCCGAGTGATACGCCATAGAGCCCGCCGGCAAGATTGTCATCAGAATCATACATCTCAACAGAGTGGGCATGTCCGGCCATGTGAAGCACATCAAACGAATTGATAATAACGTCCGATATCCATGTGGTATTCCGGTTGGCGCACTTTTTCATCACCTCCCGAAACTGCGTGTTGATACGGCATGAAAACCTTCCCTGGCGAATAATTCGCTGCACGTTGCTTGAGACCTTAAACTCATTCATGGGAATAATACCCCGCTGCCGTGCAGAATACCAGTTTACAGAAGAGTCATTCCGGGATTCACTCATCGGAAAGATACCTTTGCTGTAGGCATCGAGAAGAGTTTCAGGCGGGATGATTTTTTGTTTGGAAGATGAGTTCATAGAGAAACTGTTGAACTGTTGAACTGTTGAATCGGTGAATTGTCGATTTGTTGAATCGTGGAACTGTTCAGAAATTAAGAAACAGAAATGGGAATTCACTGCCAGATTAAAAATCTTCTGACTTACAAAAGCGGTTCTACAGGAAAGTTTGTGGGTACATATAAAAATCCGATGTATAACTTCTCATAAAGTCTCATCATTAATAATTTATCAATCAGTACGCAAAGCCAATCATTTGTGTCATCTGAAAAGATAAAGAGTATGGCTTTTACAGATTCTT
>NZ_JBBVMF010000032.1:0-30481 GCF_038150125.1 Rhodohalobacter sp. 8-1
AAACCGTTTATAAATTTTCAAATGTTTAGATTTGTGCTCAAAAAAATAACATCGTTGTCTAAAGCCTAAAGCAATACTTTTTACAAACTGTCATTGGTAGCCGCTAATTTTGCCTAAAAGCAAGGCAACACCATTTAAGAAGTGACAGTACGAGTGGAGGCATCATAAATAAAGCCGAGCTTTTGAATCCCTGAAATATGCTCAAGTACTCTACTTTTTACAAACTGTCACTGGTAGATCTTTAGTCCTGAAATCAGAAGCCGGCTGTTTATTGATCTGCAAGATAAATAGCAGGTCAGCTTACGTCCCGTCAATCGTGCTCGGAAAGTCTTCCCTGTTTTGATGAAAAACCCGCTCTTTAACGTTAAAAGCCTTTACCTCTTCGTACTGGCACATCAGGCCATATAGTATATCTATCTCCCGCACGAGAGGCTTTTGGCTTTCAATCAGCTTCCTGGCCCCCTCCGGGGTAACGCCGTAGGCATGGCATCCATAATGGAACCCGGACCTGTCCAGGTGATCAGAGTAGTCACGGGGAAATTTACAGCGAAACACATGGGGATCATATCGTTCGATACCCGTTAGCTTGAGGATGGGATACGCTAAGTACTGCCTTAAGTAGGAAGAAAAGGACATTGAGTTATTGTTAAAAAGATACCCCAGGTAAAACAGCTCCCAGTCAGGCGGAAGTTCTTCGAGCGCGTTCACCAGGGTATCCGCAGACTCTTCGTTCACGGAGATATCATCCTCCAGGATGAGAACGTTCTGATAGTTCTGCTCCAGAGTTTCTTCCAATATCCCGATATGGGAAAGCGCACACCCAATCGCTCCCATCGTCATCTCCCCGGGCTGTGCTTTCATCTCTGCTTTAGCCCGCCTGGCCCCCTCGGAACTGTAAACCCCCTCTTTTTCGAGCTGCTTTCTATCCAGCTTCATCCCATCCACCGCCCAGTAAATCTCGTAATCAAGCCCTTTGAGTGAATGTTTAATGGACGCATGACGGGCTTTGCTTCGCTTCAGTGTAATCACATAAATTTTGTCAAAAAACTCGTTCAGGTGGCTGAATATCTTTTCTCTTTTATTTTGACTCATTCGAATGTAGTAAGTTTGCTATTCTTTATGATTAATATTTACGGACAAGCGATGGAGCTGTAATTGCAGTCAACGAATTTTTTCCCTGTAAAAAATACCCGGGTTGAATACAACATAGCAGACATAAGTACATTGCTCTGTATTCACAACTTTCCGGGTGATGCATTCTTACATAATATAAGCCCTAAACAATTCCTAGGGATGATATTAAAAAAGAGTGACAATCAGGTATAATATCGGCATTAAATTTCCATCATTAAAATTATAACGCGTTAACGGGGAGATCTCTCCGCTCATTCGCTCTGCTCTTTTACTCAAGACCGCGACTGTCCTCCGACTGATAACAGCGGTGGCCTACCAGTTAATTGTAGCATTTCAGCATCTCATATACCAACAGGCGCAGTTAACCTGATGTTTACGAGCAACTTGAGTTAGCTTAGAATTTACTAACGTTTAGGAATCGCGTCACAGATTTCCGATTTTCCGCAATCAAATTTGCTCTTTTTAGTTATCTGCCTGCCAATACCTTTGCAGCTTTTCTTTAGTTCTTAAGTACATATGAATCAGATACCCCATTTTATCATTGTGGGAGCCATGAAATCCGGCACCACAACACTTGGAGCTCATCTCAACAACCACGAAAAAATCCATGTTGCCCCGAATGAGCTCCATTTCTTCGATAGCCAAAAAAACTTCGATAAGGGAATGGACTGGTACCGTGAAAAACTTCTGGAAGGCAAGAGTGACGACGCCTGCTTTGTAGGTGAAAAAACGCCCACCTACTCCTATATGCCGGGAATGGAAAAACGGATTCATGAAGCGGTGCCTCACGCAAAAATTATCTGGATCTTCAGAAATCCTGTAAAGAGAGCCTATTCAAACTATTTGCATAGAGTCAAAAAGGGTGTTGAGAAATTGACCTTCGAAAAAACGATAGAAAATGAAAGCAAAAGAATCAAAAGAAATATCTTTTACGGGTACCGAACCCGAAGTATTTATCATGAGCAGGTGCAGAGATACCTTGAGTATTTCCCTATGGAACAAATGCACTTTATACTTTTTGAAGATCTGATTAAACCTTATTCAAAGAACCATGCTCTAAACGATCTTTTCCAGTTTATTGGAGTTGATTCTGAAAGGTTTAATTACAAAGAAGTGCACAGTCACAAGACCGTTATGCCGCGCTTTCCAAAACTGCTCTATTATACAACCCAAGCCGGACTAATGGAATACAGCCCTATCCACCGGGCAGTAACAATAATTAACGGGTACAAAAAAGACGCTGGGTATCCGAAGATGAATGCCGAAATACAGGAAGAGCTCTATCGTTTTTTCCGGCCCCACAACGAAAGGCTTTCAGAGCTGATAGATATGGATTTGAGTGCCTGGGATAAGCCGTGTTGATGGTATAAACATTAAAATTTATAACACGCTTCAAGACAGTGGTGCTATCGGTAAAATTGTACTGCTTATTCACAGATCACTTTCGGAGAGGCTACTCTTTTAATCTGAGTTCGATTTTTAAATTTATCGGCTATCAACAAAAACAGTCCAAAATGGGCATTAGTTAAGTTGATTCGGCATCATGTATGTCATGCCGGACTTAGATCCGGCATCTCCTGCCTTAGTTAGAGACAGTATCCGCCAGCTTGTGGAAAGTACGAGATGACGCCCGTTTTGGACTGTTTTTGCCATTTTTTAAATCGAACTCAGTTTTTTAATAAAGTATTGCAATGCGATAAGACAATATCTGCTGTTTCGAAGAAACATTATTAATAGAAAAAATCATGTGAAAGTAGTTTTACGTTTGAATAAACACCTTACATATAGATCATACAGACTACCTGTTTAATACCGTTTCAATCTGAAACTGGACGAATAAATCTTTTCAACGATAATGGCATCAACCCACCGATTACTCCTCTAAGACCGATATAATTGTTTTTAAAAAATGATTTTATTTTTGTGACATATTTCAGGTAAAAATTATGAAGTGATAGATCCGGGGGTGAATAATCAGCCCACGCTGTTTTTTTCAAGTACTTGTAGTACTCTTTTTTAAACGGATGTGAACACATAAAAAACCATGGTTTATCACGTGTCGTAAAATGAACTATGGCCGGGCTTTTGATTCTTTTCGGAAGTGAATAACGCTTGAGTTCGCTATGAGTCGGATTCAGGAAAAAATATCGATGCATATTCCATTTTGGATCCAGTGAGTACCAATCGTCATACAGTATAGCGTTCATTGCACACTGGTCAGGATATTTCAAGGAGTCGTTGTTTTCAGAAATAAATGCTTCAAGTTTCGGCAGTATCTCCCGTTCCCTCCACTTATTCAGATCAATAAGCAAAATACCGGAGTTAAAGAAAACCTTATCCTTCGGCATGCCCAGAGATTCCTGATGATATAATCCATCATTTCGAACTGCACCAATGCTATAGTCTCCCAAATCAACCTGAAATAATTTGATAATATCCTCTCTCACAATCACGTCTGAATCAAGGTAAACTACTTTGCCCGAGTAGCCATTTAGAAACTGCCCTGCATAAATTCTGTGATATATAGCAGATGAAAGATAGTCGGTCTTTGGATTGAATCTGCGGACCTGTTGCTCCTGAATTTCTATTACGTCCAAATTTAATACCGATTCAAAATCGGAGAGTGATTCTTCTAGCTTATGAATATTCCTATTTGAAATATTGTCGCTGATCAGCTTGATTGATAATTTCTCAGGCGATGAAGCATTAGCCAGTACCGACCGGATCGTGACGCTTGCATGTTGAATATAATTATCGTCCGCACTCAGTAGAACTATCATAATTTTCTTAGAGTAATTAGAATAAACATTAAAGAATTATTTTAAACCCCATCCAAACTGTGTAACGCATGTGCGGATTTTACGCTGACGTTTATCTTGAACTAGTCAGCTTATTGCAAACAAAATGAATTGAAATTTCAATGAAACTCATTCTGTTTTTTAACACAGAATAAAGCTCCTTTTTCTTTAAAAAAACTCGATTTTTTTTTAACCCTGTACGAAGTTCCTGCCACATACTATTTCCTAACTGCAATAGAATAGTACATCGCCAGATTGCCTGCAAAACTTTTAAAAAATTATAAAGTTACTTCGGCACGTCATCTTCAAAATTATTAACAGACTGATTCGGGACAGCGCCGCCGTAGTATTAATATCTAAACCATGACTTTTCTGTCATTTGAGAGTTAAACCGAAGTAAAATATCAATAATTTGCTGAGAGACTTGACCGACTTTGATACTTTTAAGTTATTCAAAAAGTCTGGGTTAATATTATTAGACTCCAGTGTAATAAGTATTCGACAAATCAATTAACTAGAACACTTCCATAAGGAGCGCAAAAGCAAATATAAAGGAGCAAATATGTGGCAAGAAGGCTGCACACACTGTTTTTATTTATCAATATACTTACTAAAGTACTAAATTAATCGTCGACCTTATTGTACAGTCCCAGAATTGAACCATTCATATAATGGAAGATTAGAGGACCTTAAGCACTTGTAGTTTAAACATCTCTTATAATACTTAAAATGATTTAGATCTTAATCTACCTCTGTTATTGAATGTGATGATAGCTGTAGATGAATTGACATAAAATCTTTGCATTCAAAAAGAACAGAATAAAGAGACCCTATGACTGTATTTCATAAAGTAAAAAAAACCTGGATTGAAACCGGTCCGATTGGCCTGCTGAAATCCACTGCATCCTCGGTCAATGATCGAATTAAAATTCTTGGGAATCGACTTCACCGGTGGTTTTTCTACACAAACTGGCCGGCAGGAAAACTAGTTGAATGGAGAGGAAATAAAGGATTTATTGGGGGAATGGAATTCGACCTGAGTAATCCGCACATCGCAACATTTCTGAAAGGCCGTTTTCTGTTTAACACATTTGAACCCGGCACTCATGAGTTAATCCGGAAATATCTAAATCCCGACCTCCCGGTAGTTGAAATTGGAGGTTGTATAGGAGTTTCAGCCTGCCTCTCGAACCGAAAGCTTCGGAATTCACAAAATCATATTGTCGTAGAAGCCCAGCCTAATATGTTAGAAACCCTCAGGAAAAACAGGAATACCAACCAATGTGATTTTGAAATCATACATGCCGCATTGGCCTATGGTACTGATGAGGTTGATTTCTGGATTAGCCCAAGGTACTTTATCGGCAGCAGCCTCAAGGCCAGAGAGGGCGGTAAAACAGTGTCTGTTCCAACCATTACACTAGAAAAAATTATCAAGGACAATAATTTTTCAAGAATATCCCTTTTAGTTGACATCGAAGGTGCAGAAACCGAATTAATCAAGCATGAATTTAAACTCATGGAACAGCATGTGGATACGCTTATCATTGAGTTTCATCCTCAAGAATGGGGAGCCGGGGCAGATGCGATCCGTAAAACTAAAGAACAACTAAAAAATTCCGGGTTCAGAATGATTGAACGCCTTTACGGTGACCATGTCTATAAAAATAACCGGTTTTCGTGATCCAATGGCGAATCAAAATACCTGGCAGAACAGCTGTGCCTTTCAGCTTTCCGTCCTGTGGATTACCTGTGGCTAGAGCGCAGTACGTACTCGTAGCTCGGCAAGCCTGAGTTATGCGCGCGAGGGAGAGTGTTAGTGAGGGAGAGGATGACGTAATCGACAGTAGTGAGCCTTCAACGTTCAGTTCCTCACCCTTCCGCCAGATTTATAGCTGTGCATTACTCACAGGAAGCGGATCAGCGACCCGCTCTACGTAGCTCGGCTCGCCTGAGCCGAGAGGGAAAACCAGATTCAAGAGCGATAATCATTTCTCCCGTCAATAAACCTGATTCATCTGATCGTATCTAAATTTTAATCCGAACAAAATAAAAACTAAACACTCAGCACTCAACAGTTTAAAAAACTGTCATCCTTCTTCAGTCTCCGGTTAATAATTTCATCATTAAACCAATATTGAATCCTTCGCTCTTTTTACACCTGTGTGAATACATAATTCCCGAAAGGCTGTAAGAAAAGCCTCATCGTTATGCTCTTTTTCAACAAAAGCTCTTCCTCTCTTCCCATACTTCGTTCGCAATTCCTCATCGTTAAGAAGTTGCTTTACTGCAGACACAAGATCGGGCATTCCGTCCAGACCTGTTCCTAACCGCTGTCCTATAGAGATTCCATGTCTGCTCACTATACCTCCCCAGTCTTCAAAACATACCAGCGGTGTTTCATACGCCAGCGCTTCAAAAGCGGACACGGGTGACTCTTCATGGATCGACGTATTCACAAATATCCAGGCGGAAGAAAGAATCTGGTATTTCTCTTCACCGGTTACATGACCCAGAAGTTTCAGATTCTCCGGTACATTATTAATTTCCCAGCCATCCTCTTCTTCAAAATGATTTTTGCCCAGCATCAGAAAATCTGCTTCAGGAAACATTCTGGCCAGTTCAACAAAGAGCCAGGGGCGCTTGATGGGATCGAGACGGCCGACAAAGACTACGGTAGGCTTTTCCGCTTTTTTCACGTTTACACCGGAATAATCCACTACACTGGGGTTGGGCAGTACCCACTCCGATCCCGGAATATTATACACATCTTCATTTTTTTCTTTCAGATGCGACATTTTGTTTGCCAGCGTAACGCGGTTTTTTAAAGGAAAAGGTCTCTTTCTGTAAGCCGCGAGATTCCGGGTCTCCGGGATGCAGATTCCCGCGGGTTCAACATTTTTCCCGGGGATTTTCAGGGAGTTCACCTTTTCAATAACAGCCTGTGTACGCGGATCTCTTACCCAGGTGATAACGGGCGTAAACGGCAGTATATTAAATATTCCCCTGTAATTGCATCGGTAATCAATTGTTAATATTACATCAATCTCCAACCGAACTATTTGCAGTGCCTTTTGAAATCGGCTGCCATTCACTGTGATGACCGGAATACCATCCAGAACCACATTTTCTTTTGATGAACCCCCCAGGTCTCCCGTTGTCAAATATTTTACATCCACATTGCAGGACGAATGCTTACCAAGTACATCAGCTGCTTCTTGGCTGCCCATCCAAAACCACCAACCCGGCCTATTGCCGGATCAAAAAATTCATTTGCAACTATTCCTACCTTTAGGGAATCTGCCATATCAAAATTATTGGCTCTATGTTGATTTGTGTGGGTTGTTTAATAACTCATTTAAAAATGCGTTGGGGCTTTTCACCTAACCGGCCTCCGATTTGAGCAAGTGGTGTCTGCACATTTTAACACGCATGCGATGGGTGTAAAAACATACCGGCCGAATATAATTTACATGGACAAAGCGATGCGGACCTTCGTTATCTCCCCTTGAGGGGAGAGCGGCTTTAGCCGGAGGGGTGTCACATCGCAAAGTGTTCAAATGTGCCCACCGGAGCAAATCTTTAGCCGGCGGGTTTCCCCGAAGGGATGCCTTGGGCATGGATACTTTTGACCGTTCACCTGTCCCTTTGGGAAAAGTATCAGGAAAACACGAAAAGCTTATGTTTTATTTGCTTGATATTGATCATTGATGAAATCAAATATCTGAGATTCTATAGTTGGTGACGTATCGTTTACTGCGGAAAATTACATCCGAGTTTTTAATATACACACAGATCAATAAAGGGTTCTGTTCATTTTGCCTTGATGCCCCGTAGGGATCACTTCGTGGCAAAACGAACCAAAAAATCAAGGCTGTGAAAAAATTGGCGCGGTCACGTAAGCTCTGCTACCTTTTATCAATGGTCCACCACGCTTATCGACAGTTAACTTGTTCATCGCCGGTATGATAAAAGGTCCCCGCAGATCTTACAGTTCCCTTCATCGCCAATTCTTTCAAGGCCGAAGGTGTCCCAGACTAATAAGGTGCATTCTTCATTTACTCTACACTTTTTTGTTTAGATCACAAAAATGAATTACCCACACCGATCAACATAGACCCAAATTATTTAGCAATCTAACCTGGATTGAATCTGGATTAATTTAAACGGATAGAGGATATTGAATTGTCACTCTAATCTCCTCGAAAAGCCACGTTTGCTGCTCCCCGGTCATATTGTAAAATATCGTCCATTTAAAAAAATCTTAAGCTGTTTTAAGAAAACATTCCTGCACTTGCTTACTTATCTCAAGTACCGAAAAATAGGTTTCAAAGGACCTGGCAGAGCAGCCGTGCTTTTCGGCTTCCTGTCCTGTAGATCACCATGTGGCAAGAGTCCGCGGGTACCCCCCAATCATCTGAGCAGAGCGGGAACGACATACTCAACGACGACGACCCTTTTCCAGACCAACAACCTGCAGCTCCCGGACCCCTTCACCAAAGTTCATACTATGAGTCACTCACAGGAAGCGGGTCAGCGACCCGCTCTACGTACCTCAAACAATCTTATACTTCAGTATTGCCGCATACTCGTAGATTGCAGACCTTAACTTTTCAATATTATCCATGGATGGCATTCCAAACCAGACGTTGCGCCAGCTTCCTTTTAGCCGGTAGTTTGTCGGGGAGGGAATCACTTCAATGCCGGCCCGCTCAAACAGCATGACGCTGCGGGGCATATGTGCGGCGCTGGTAACAAGAATCACTTTCTCCTCACCCGAAAAACGCTCTGCATAAACCATCGCCTCCTCCAGGGTGTTACCCGGCTCCGTCTGCATCCGCGTACTCTCTTTATCGACTCCAAGCAAAAGAGCCGCATCCCTCAGCATCTCCGCCTGTGGTTTTCGTCCGCTTGATGAGAAACCGGAAAGAATTAACGTGCTGCTGGAAAGCTGCCTGTGCAGCCGGATCCCCTCCGCCAGCCGGCCGAGGGCTCCTGATGAAAGTAACGAGTTCGCCGGCAGCCGGTCATCATAGCCGTGCCCCTGTCCCAGAACCACGATATGATAGGAAGCGTCCCTGTCCGAAAGCTGATCTGCGTAGATAGGTTCATACTGCCGCTCCAGAGAGTCCAGTAGCTTTATAGGAACGAAGGGCGTGGTAACAACCAAAAACAGGACGCCTGTCCCGATAAATAAATACCGGGCCGATTTTCTATAATTAACCAGCCGGCAAACCAGCCCCGCCGCCACCATAAACCAAAGAATATTAAACGGATCCAGCAGAAACTTAATCACGGATGTCATAGTATTAACTCGTTCAATTTGAGGTACACGGTGCAAGGCACAAGGCACAGGGTGCAGGGTACAGGGTGCAGGGTGCAGGGTGCAAGTTGCAGGGTGCAAGTCTCAGGACCTTCAAGCGTGCGAACGAAGAGAGCTCCTTGAAGCGTCCGGATTCAAGGTTCAGGGTGCAGAGCTCAGGGCACAGGGCACAGGGTGCAGGGCTCAGGGTGCAAGTCTCAGGACCTTCAAGCGTGCGAACGAAGAGAGCTCCTTGAAGCGTCCGGATTCAAGGTTCAGGGTGCAGAGCTCAGGGCACAGGGCACAGGGTGCAGGGCTCAGGGTGCAAGTCTCAGGACCTTCAAGCGTGCGAACGAAGAGAGCTCCTTGAAGCGTCCGGATTCAAGGTTCAGGGTGCAAGACTCAAGACTCACACACAACTAAAAAACTAAAAACTCAAAACTAAACCCTCACATCTCATAATACTCCTTGTACCACTCCATAAACCTCTCAATCCCTTCCTCAATATTCACCTTCGGACGATAGTCGATATAATCAAACAAATCAGTAACATCAGCCCAGGTTCGTTCCACGTCACCCGGCTGCATCGGCATCATATTTTTCTGTGCCGTCACGTCCATATGCTTCTCCAGGATCTGAATGAACTCCAGCAGGTTAACCGGTGACCCGTTTCCGATATTAAAAAGCCGGTTTGCAACTCCGTTTTCATCCTCAGAAGCCTTCGGCGGACGGGGGATCAGCCGGAAAATACTCTCTACAATATCATCCACATAGGTGAAATCGCGGGACATGTCACCCTCATTATATACATCAATCGGTTTTCCGCTGCGCATCAGGTTCGCAAACTTGAAGTAGGCCATATCGGGGCGCCCCCAGGGGCCGTAGACCGTAAAAAACCGAAGACCCGTGGACGGAATTCCGTAGAGATGGGAATAGGTATAGGCCATGTGTTCGTTCGCCAGCTTGGTAGCAGCGTAGAGGCTTACGGGAGTATCCACACGGTCAGCCGTATTGAATGGAATCTCTGCATCGGCCCCGTACACAGAGCTGGAGGAGGCGTAGATCAAATGTTCCACATTGCGGCTCCTGCATCCTTCCAGGATATTCAAAAACCCTTCAACATTGGAAGAGGTATAGGCATGCGGATTTTCAAGGCTGTAGCGGACTCCAGCCTGTGCTGCAAGATTGATGACCGCGTCAAAATCAGTATCTCTGAAAAGTCCTTCGATCGTTTCACGGTCTGAGAGGTCCGCCTTCAGAAACCTGAAAGTATCGTTCCCGTCGCTTTCAACCGGTTTTCCGTAATGAACACTATTCTCTGAAGCACCGGAAATCCCGAGCTCACGCAGTCTGGCATATTTGAGATCTGTGCTGTAGTAGTCATTCAGATTATCCAGACTGGTTACGTGAAATCCCTCCCTTACCAGTCTTTGACTTAAATGATATCCTATAAATCCGGCTGCGCCGGTCACCAATATTTTTTTCATGAAAAACTACCTTGTTTTTACAGCTACAGAAATTTTATAATCCATTTGTAAATGTCATAGAATAGCAAAAAGAAGCGGGAGTAATGGTAAAAAAATCTGACCCGGAGAGCGAATTTTTTACGGCTCCCCAAGCAGTTCTTTTTCTTTCATGATTATCGGAACAGAATCCACATCCCTTAAAAAGATCAGCCCCTCCCCGTAGGTATAATCGATGCGCTCCGGCGACAATGAACCTGAAAAGAGCGTTTCCAGCGTGTCAGCTGGCAGATTTGCGCCACCTGCCGCTATGGATGACGTAAACGCAACGTGCCGTATATTAATCTCCGTAATTTTAGGTACGCCATCGGCATCTTCTTTGAAATCAACCGTAAAGATCCCGTTTAGGTCACTTCCCACTTCATCTGAGATAAAACGGAGGGTCTCTTCAGATATGGCTACCAGGTCAGGTTCATTGATCAGCCTGCCAAATGAGGTATTCCCTGTAATACCGGAGGGGGCCACTTTCGCCATAATATAGTTCACCCGCTCAGCACAAGCTGTTCTGGAAAGTTTTCCATCAAAATAGAGCATTTTACACGCCATATTCCGGCCGGGCAAATATTCTGTGGCAATAAACTCTTTCACATCGCTGTTTATGGAAATCCATTGCGCCAGTGCCGATTCCGATTCAATTTTCAAAGAACCAAGCCCGCTGGAACCTTCCGTACTGCGGATCCAGAAAACATCACCTACCTCAACCGAAAGATCGTCATAACTATAGTTATCGGGATCAACTCTCCTGAAGGCTGGAACCCAGTCAGTCTCTTCGAGCAGATCGTGCAACCGGTGTTTGTTCACCAGCGTATTGGCAAGATCATACTCCGGCATGTGCACTTTAATGGAAGATGTTAGCTTAGAGCCGCTGTTTTTCGCCCATTCAAGCACCTCCACTTCTGGAAGGATAACAGCCCCTTCAATCTCCTCGGTTTCTATGATGTCATTAATCACTTCCCAGTAGCCGGCATCATCCGCCCTTGGCACCGTGAAAGCTTTGTCAAACAGGTTTCGGTCATAAAGGCCATAGGCTAAGGGATTACAGTCCACACCAATAAATCTGTACTCTTCACTGAGACCTTCAGCCATTTTTACGGCTCTTACAAATGAGCGCGGCGTGGGTCCGCCAACGCCTGTAACAAGTATCGTCTTCATTCTGATATTTTTTGTTGCATATATTCATCAAATCGTGGCATGGCGACATCTCCATCATGTGTAATCCCTTCCCGTTTGAACACCTTTTTTACCGTTAAAAAAAGGATTTTCAGATCCAGCCAGAACGATCGTTTCTCCACATACCATATATCCAGATACAACTTTTTGTCCCATCCGATAGCATTGCGTCCGTTTACCTGGGACCATCCTGTAATACCCGGCTTTACATCATGCCGTTGCATCTGCTCATCCGTAAAGTACGGAATGTAGTCCATCAGCAGCGGGCGCGGGCCAACAAGGCTCATATCACCCTTTAGTACGTTGAACAGCTCAGGCAGTTCATCCAGGCTCGACGATCGCAAAAAATTCCCGAAGCTCGTCATCCGCTTTTCGTTTGGCAGCAGGTTTCCATTCCCGTCCGTCTCGTTTGTCATCGTCCGAAACTTAATCATCTTAAACGGTTCGCCGTGCAACCCGGGCCGCACCTGCGTAAAAAACACCGGCCGCCCCAGCTTCACCCATACAAACAGCGATACTACCAGGAGTACCGGGGATAGGATAACCAATCCCAAAAGGGATGCTATGAAGTCGAATGTGCGTTTTAGCATTAGTAATTATTATTTTGTGGCCGATGACACTCCCCTCCTTCGTAAGGAGGGGCTGGGGGTGGTTGCCGTTTGAATCTAATAAAATTAATAATCTCCTTATAAGCTTATGATCCCGCAAGATTTTTTTGGAGGAGGTGTTTATGGCTTGAAAAAAAATATTTCGTTATTGCATAGTTTCGCTTGATATTCCCCTCTGTCCCCCTTTTGTAAAAGGGAAGTTTTTCCCAACCACCTTTTCACGATGGTACAGAAACGGGTTCAGCACGCTTTTCCTTTTTCGAAGATTCTGTTCCGCTATACTTCTCCAGCATAGGTTTCAGACCTTTTTTTACAGGGAGCTGCCAGAGGAGTTTGCACCAGTCGTGGTTGCCTTCGATGAGGCCGGGACCTCGTTCGGTAACCACCACGTCCCAGCCGATCGAACGGTTCTGCGGATGTTGCTGCGCTGCTTTTTTTACCATTTTCAGGATTTCGTCCCAAAACGGAACCTGGAACCCGTCAATTTTTACATCCGTGATCGGATGGACGCTGCAATCGGATTTTGTAATATCGCTATAAACAGCCGGGCCCGATACTGCCCCGGTTTCTTCGTCAATCGGAGCAGCCAGGTTTCCCGCGCCCATATTATCAACCGGAGAATCCACCGAAATGCGCAGGCGGCAACCTAAAATCTCAACTTCATCCATGTCATCGAGCTGCGTGATAATCCGTACGGTATTAACAGCCGACGGAGAGAGCAGGTTCAGGTGGGAATGCTGTTCTATAAATTCTTCTACAAGGTCATAATCGTTAGAGTCCATATACCCGGCAATCTCATCCGGCTTAAAATCTGACGCATTACGGATATCCACCTGGGCGCCGCATTTGCCGTCAGATTGCTTAAACACAATCTTTCCCGACGGATTAAAAAGGATCTTCTGTGCGGTATCAGGATTTTTCAGGTCTTCTCTGTCCGCGACTGTATGGACAAAGAAATCACCGTAGTTCTTGTAAAAAAGAGTCTTGTCGTCAAGGATCTGCCGCTTGTCTAGCGGGTTCATCCTTAGCTGGTACTCATACATATATCCCGTGCCCGCCCAATTTCTGCGCTCTGCGGCACTCTTTTCAAAATACCGGAACTGGAAATACTCAAGGATCGAAATATTATACCTGTAGACGGACGACAGCAGATCAGAACAGATCGCCGCCCGGCTTCTGCCTGTTATCTCACACGCATGGTTCAGGAACCGCTTGAACGACTCCCTGTCCAGCTCCTTGAGATAGTATCCCAGGTAAAGTGTTCGTTTTAATTTTAGCTTCATCTCTATATGTATTATTTCCAGGTCTGAACAAAACTTACTGATATTCTTCCTGAAGATTGAATTATCTCTTTTTAATCATTCTTCATCGGATGAATTCGCTTCATCCGATGAATCGTTCGACCGAGAAGGTGGACCTGACAGCCGAAGGTGCAGCTTTAGCAGTGCATTCCCAGCGCTTTTGGTGGGCTTCTGTCAGCATCGTCGGTACACTCAATCCATGGCATGTCTCTATAATCCAAGACCACACAACCATATCAAATTATATTTCACAATCCATAACCACGCACACCCATAAACAGGCATGCAATGTTTCCGATGAACTTTCAGCCCTAACCAAAACATAGCATGTCTGTATCTCTCAGCGATAAGATTTGGACCTAAACCAGTTTACAGGCAGAGCAATTTGTAAAACTTGAATAGACATGCCATGTTTATACCAAGCCTTGGCATATTTACCCAATTTCACAGTTCAACAATTCGACGATTCCACAGTTCAACGTTTCAACGATTCAACAGTCCCACGAAATGTATCCCAACTCCGACGCTGACAGAAACCAGAAAAGCGCTGGAATGCTGCCAGGTCTTAGTCCTGCTTCCCAGCCACTAAATCCCCCAGTTCATTAGCCGCCATAAATTCCACTTCCGGCCATCTCTCAGTAATTCTATTCAATAGCTCCCGTAATGCATTCAGCCCCTCTTCTCTGTTCTCCGGGTCAATATGGCCACAAAAGTTAACGCGATGTGAACTGATAATTGCCGGGCGGTTCCAGCGGAATGCGGCTTCAACCTGTTTCAGTGTAAAATCAACCCAGTTGATGCCACGTTTCTCGGTAGGTTCAAAGACAACATTTCTTACCAGAAAGATTTGTCCTTCATTATTCTTCTTCCCGGTAAAATTAAACTCTTTTTTATACCTCCCTTGTCCCTGATGCTCTCTTTTTATGAGTGGCGTATCGATATAATTCACGCCACATTCTTTGAGCGTGCTGTGAATGACAGGGTGTTCCCTTCCGCCCGGGGGATTAAAATGGTTGGACCGGTATCCATAAACCGCCTCAAACTGATCCAATCCATCCCGAATAATCTTGTGAAACCGTTCGTTCTCGTCAAACTCCCAAAAATCGAATGCAGCCATTGGGGAGATGGTACTATATTCGACTGATGAAATACTTGTATAGGAACGGTTCTTGAGCGCAACCATCACAGCTTGGTCCCGTTTCTGCAGCTTCTCTTCGAAGAGCTTGAGGTTCAGATGTTCCCGTCCATGAAACAGAGGCACCATAAGCCCTTTTTTCATTCCCTCTCTCCAAAGAGGCCAGGTATTTTTGTACGCCTCAGGCTGCTGCACTTCAAGTTTTTCATAAGTTTGCGGAAGATTTTCATATCGGTACTGTTCATAATCCTCCTCTGCCATCTGTTCAAAATTGATGTTGCATGGCATTGCAAAGGGTGTGAATATTGCATGCCGGCCATGTTTGTCTTTGACAGATGATAACGTCTCAAAAAGCATCTCAAGATCCGTGCGGGTTTCCAGCGTATCCAGAGCGTCAAATCTGTTTTCTGCAATCATTCCTTCAGAATCCATCACTTCCCGGGCCTTTTTTGAATCCAGCCGAACGTTCCCGTAGTCGTCGACAGAGATGACGATGATTTTTCGCTTCGTCCGCCAGCCTACCAGGTTTTTTGCGTTCAGCAAAAATTTTCTTTTCAATTTCCCAATCATATCTTTATAGCCGCTTCATCCGCTGAATGTTTTTGCACGATGTTTATCAGCGGTTCGAACTCGTAGTTTTCAAGGAGTCCCGATAGTTTTGGATAGACCGACTTTCTGTTAACCCACATCGACTTCATTTTATTTCTATTCAAAAAACCCGTTCTGTTCAATTGCTCAAAATAGTAGTCGGGATACGGCTCTGTGTCAAGCTCATATGGATGGATATAGACAATTGCAGGCCGCTCTTTTGTAATCTTCTTCATCGCCAATCTGGTAAACCCCTCCGGAAATAATCGAAGGTAGCCGCCACCGCAAACTGGAATCTCCCTGCCCATAATAGATAGTGTTGACAAAGGCACTTCTATTAATTGATGACCAGCTGGAGTTTTAATACGGCATATATCCTTTGTAAAACCGGGCCACCCATACCGTTTTCCATGAATTGGCATAATACTGCTGTCATACTCAAAGCCTGCCTCTACAATAACATCCAATCCCCATTTAGTTTTCGGTGTAATTGAGAATGCCGGAGCCCGATGACCGTAAACCGCTTTTCCTGAAATATCCTCAATTAGTTTTTTTGCCCGATCGAGCTCCTGAAATGCCTCTCCTCTGTTCATCCTGAAAAACTGCAGATGGTTGTATCCGTGTACGCCCAACTCATGTCCACCTTCAGAAATTTTTTTTACCAATTCCGGAAAGTTTTCTGCTACAACACCCAATACAAAAAACGTCGCTTTTACATCGTGCCGATCAAGCAAACACAGAATTTTTTTTGTGAGTTGCACAACCCGATTTGTCTGTGGAGACTGAACAGAAAAAGCATCCCTCATAGCGATGCTTATACCATCCTCTACATCTATTGTGAATGTTGAATTATTGATTTTAATCATTTTCGGTACTGAACTTTTTACATATTTCAATGTATTTTTCAGCTCTTTCCTTGGCTGTGTTCAGCATCACTACTCTTTTTTTACCAGCATCTTTCATGTTTTTTTGTTTTTCTTCATCCTGAATTAGTGAAATGATTTTATTGCTGATATCAACCGCATCAAGTGGATCAAAATACTCTGCTGCATCGTCACATACCGTATGTGCAAAACCAAGATCTGAAGTAAGAATTGGCTTTCCCATAATCATGGCTTCAGCATATGATGCTGAAAAGCATTCAAGGAGTGTTGGTAAAAACAGGAAATCAACCTCTTCATAGAGCGAAGGGCACTCTTCTATCGGCACTGCCCCAATGTTAATAATACTTTCCCTCACATTTTTATTAATAACGGTCTCAAATTTATTTTTAGGTAGCGTAAGAACAAATTTAATATTATCGTATCCTCGCTTTCTCAGTTCAGGAATTACCTTATTTAAAATCTCAATATTTTTATGTGGATAGTAAGAGCTAAGTGTTAGCATTCTAACTTCTCCATTCTCTTTCGACTGAAGCTTTTTATTCGTCTGCACAGGGTTGTAGAAACAACTATGGACGGTATTTGCAACCGTAATCACATTATCGCTCTTCATCAATTTTCGAATTCTTCTATTTACATCATCAGTTTGAGCCAGATAAGCATCCACTCTCTTAAAAAAACACATATCAATTTGTTTTTTAAGCAGCCAATAAAACCTTTTTTGAAGTGATTGTCTTGACAGATAAGGAGATTCAGGATATAGATAGTGCGGAATATTAAAACCAGCAATAAGTGGAGCTTTTGGTTTCCAGTATCCATGTCCACCAGTTGCAATCACACAATCAGGTTTAACTTCATTTTCAAGCTTACGATACCACAGCATAGACTTGATAAATGTAAATAAGTTTGATGCAGGTCGCTTTGATAATACATAAAATTGAAAATTCATTGGAAAAGACTGCATATCAATCTGGGATCTTAAATTTTCACCTATGACTACATAAAACTCAATTTCATTGTACTCCTTGCATTCGTGTATAAAAGATAAGGCAACTTGTTCGGAACCACCCTTAAAAGTAGAGCCAGAATTTATTATAATTTTCTTCACTTCTTTTCACCTCTTAACAAGTTAATTTTGACCCAGTTTTTCCATCAGATTTCTAATATTCAGATATTTTCTAGACATATTTAGAAAAAAACCAATACCTGTTAATGGGTCATCTACACTTATCGTCTGATATGTTACATTTCTACCAAAGAATTTATAAAATGAGGGGGACGTTTCACGTTTCATTTTCTGATTAGAAAAAAGATACCACAAAATATCCATAAACAGATTTCTGGAATAAATTCCAGATTTGTAATTATTGATATATTCAATAGGCTGTTCCATAGCTAACTTTAAATGTAACTCAGCAAAATCTACACCGGCTTTAAAAGCAATTTTAATGCCCGCAGTTACACGTGGGTTGATTTCCAACACCTGAATAATTCCTGTTTCTGGATTCAGAATCATGTCTACATCTGCTGCACCCTTCCACTTGAGACCTTCCAAAAGATTTCTACAGGTTTTTACAATTTCATCCTCAAATATCGTTTCGTTTGCTGTACTTGTCCCCCCTGTTACTGGAAAGAATCTGGGCTTCTTTAACACCACACAGGCTTTCATACAACTTTCATTATCTAAAAAAGCTTCAGCCTGATATTGCATTCCGCCCTCTTGAGGGATATACTCCTGAATAAGCATCTCTCCATACTTATCCTTCAAATCTTTGTAACTTTCAGTAAGTTCTTCGTGAGACTCAATCTTTTGTACTCCTATTGCTCCAATTCCTTTTCTAGGCTTAATTATTACCGGAAAAGTAAGCTTACTGCCCATCGAACTTATTGACTTTTCATTCAGATCGTAAGTCAGAGGGCATGGAATATTTTCTCTCATGCAATATTGCATCAAAAGCAATTTGTCCGTCACCTTTTCAAATATATCATATTCAGGTACAGTAACACTAGTGTATTGTTCTATCCTTTTTTTATTTCTCGATAATATTTCTGCAGTAATATCTCCTACAGCGATCGTAATATCCGGTTGAAACTTTTTCAGATAACTGAACAACTTCTCTTCAAAGCCAGATCGATCTTTGAAGTAACTGGGCCATATTATTCTTTTTACCGGGTACCTTGAAAAAAAACCTTCACAGATTTTTGTATTGCAAACTATAGTAACGCGATGACCAGCTTTATTTAAAGCTTTCAAAAAAGGAAGTGATTGACGCCCCTGGTCGAGTAATAAAACATTCAGTCTTTTAACAGTCATTTATGTCTCCGACATCTCCAACCATGGGCATTGCAATAGAATCGAATTCCTTTGCAATAAATTGCATCGCTTCGAGGGTGACGCCTGGATGAATGGGTAATGTGATTGTGTTATTTACTAATTGATAGCTTACGGGACATTCCTTTTCAAGTCCTTGAGGCATTTCTTCCCAATGAATCTTTAAATAAACAGAGTACTTTTTAAAGTGTGACTGAACTCGTTTAGGATTCGATAACCTTACGGGAAACCCATAAGGTACAGTTCCATTCTCAAGTGTATCGAAGACCGGAATTTGATTGTACTTCATCATAAGAGAATTCCATTGATAAAATTGGTTTCTTCTTTTTCTGGAAATTTGATTTAAATCAGCACTCTTTATGATTCCTGATGCAAATCTGGATATTGGTTTGGCGCTAACCGGGGTAGCCAACTCACTCTTTTGTTCGATATTTTTTTGAATGCTCTTACCCACCCATTTTCTTAAGATTACACTACGAGCTACCATTAATCTTTTCATTCCAATTATCAAGCCTAATAGATTTGATTTTAAAGTAGGCTTGAAATCATTCAAAAGTGACTTATCATTCAATTTAGATTGAATACCCCCACCATCTGCTGTCGGCAACAATTTTCGAAAACTGAATATTGAAACGTCGGAAATATTTGAATCGAAAACTGAAAGAGCTGAGTGCGCATGGTCATCTATTAAAATCAAACCCAATTTATCACAAAGATCTCTAATTTCACTTGTTTTTTTTTGGATAAATCCAAAATAATGAACCACATATATCGCGCGAATATTTTTATCTGAATTGACTAGTCGGTTAATATGTTCAATATTTATGCTGTAATCTTTTTTAAGGTCGTAGTATTTTATTTTACAACTTGAGGATATAGGACCGGTAACTGTATTACAAATCAATGCTGGCAGTAATATAACATCATCTTTTTGTATGTTAATTGTTTTAAGAGCTACTCTTATTGCATCTCTTCCCCTTAATGTGAGCAGAACATCCTGAAAATTTAGCCCATTCTTAAAAAAACCTATCGTGTACGTTAACCAGTTGACAGGCGGTAGTGAATCAATGTTATATCTCATTTATTTTTTTTCAACCGATAACATTAATCCCAAATTCCATACTTAACTCTTACAGATTTATCCGGCTTTCTAAAAGATGAAGCCTCCTCTTCATTTTGTTCAATCCCCACAGGAAGCTCGCCATTTATTTTTGAAAAGAGCTGATCTAGGGCCTCTGGTATCAAATTGCAAAGTTTCAACATTATTTTTTTATGTGAATCCCTTTTATAATCTATTTCAATTCTTTTCTGAATTAGAATATTTCCCGAATCAACCGCACCTTCTGAGATATGATGTATTGTAAAACCGGTACTTTTTTCCCCCATTGCACGAACCCAAAAAACAGGGCTTCCACCTCTGAATTTTGGCAGATAAGATCTGTGTAAATTTATAGTGCCCAGTTTAGGGATTCTCAAAATGTTTTCTTTTAGAATATATGGAAAACTAAGAGAAAAAATTATGTCAGGATTTAGGTTCTTCAGATATCTTTCAGCTTTCTCTGAATTAATATCATCAAGCTGTTTCTCTTCGAAATCCACCTTTTTTTTAAGTTCATCCAGTGAATAATAAATCTTTTCATTTCCCAATCTAAAATATTTTGGAGAAGCAGCTCTTAGCTTTATTTGCAGCCACAATAAAAACTTGTTGACCGTATATCTAAGTCCTAAATGATTAACACTGTATAATATCGATCCAAACATTGATTTCTTCTTAAACAACCCACGCACAGTAATAACTGAAACTACATCAACTTCATTTTTTTTTAGTAAATGAGCAAGCGCAGTTGCCGTGGTCATTGAATAGTTATTTGCTAAAACTACAATTTTCATATTTGTTATTTTAAATGTCGAATAATTTTTTGATAGCTTTGACTTGCCAAATATTTATCTTCAAGCAGTTTCCTGCTGTTCGATGCCAAATCTGATCGAAGTTCTTCATCATTTGTAAGTTTCAAAATAGCATTTTTCATAGCCTCCCGATCTCCATGATTAACTGAAATACCACATCCCGCATTTTCAACTATATCACCCAGGTCAGTCCCACTGTTTACGGCACAAAAAACCGGCATGGATGCTTCAAGATAACCAAGCAGGCGTGATGGAAACTGTGGTACATTGTATTTAGAACTCAATAGTACAACTCCTACATCGCACGCCTTTAAAATATTTTTGAAATCTTCATCAGGAAGCCAGCTATAGAGAAATACATTCGGGAGTTTTCTCTCTTCAATTTGAGTTTTAATATAATCATACTGATTGCCACTACCCCCAATTACAAAATAGGTCTCATCGTTATTCTTGAGGCTTTCAATAACATCGAGATAGGCCTCAAAACCATGCCCTGAACTCAAGTTCCCGCTAATTATAAAAACAGTAGATTCTATGGGTATTTCATACTTTTTCCTGATTTTTTTTCTATTTACGTTTTTAATTTTAGATGGTGCAATAGAATTTGGACACTCTTCCACTTTTTCCGGTTTGATCCAAGGATTATTTTCTAAAACATAATCTACATTTTTAGGTGACATACAGCCTATCGCATCAGCAAACTTATATATTCTTTTTTCGTGCCACCTGAAAAATTTATAAACCAAGCCATGTTCTTTTATTATACCCAAATCTACAGAACTATGGGGCCAGATATCTTTTAATAAAAGATAAAAGAAGGCATTGTTCTTATTTTTTAAACGCTTCATTAAACCCGAAAGGGTGATAGGCGGTGTATGACCTATTATCAAGTCAAATTGTACTCCGGAAAAATTTTGCCTAATCCCTAAATAAAATTTTAGACCAAGTAATGGCAAAGATATGGCCTTCCTTAATTTACCGGCCTTTCTAATCCTCGCTGTTTTTATTCGGAGAACGCTGATCCCATTTTCATCAGAAAGATTTGTTACCATCTGTTTTTCATCAGCATAGGCTACATAAACATTATGCCCTGCTTTATAAAACTCATTCATAAGATCTGAATAGAGATTACTACCTTCTTTGTTTGGCCAAGCAATTGTTACAAAAAGAATATTCATAGCATTCAACTAATTGGTCCACACGTAAATTAGTAAGTATACCACAAAAATTATAAACGGTGTACTTATTATTTTTTGAAAATTTAAAAACTGTACTATTCTAACGTATCGACAGTTTGACTTTATTTATTAAACAAAAAAAGGCTTTTTAAAAGCTTGTAAACTTAACCGTACTTTGGCTTTAGTGTTTAAAAAAGTAATCGTTACAGCTTATCAACCGATGTTATCACTTTCTTTAGGGCTTTCTCAAAAAAATTCATGCTTAAGCGTGAGGCTACGGCAGGAAGGAACAACACAGACAGAGTAGCTTCGATCCAGGTCTCGGATGTGCCCTAGATTTGATCCCGATTGAGCCGGAAAGCATCTATATCATAGTTCGTAGATATACAGGCTTCATTTGCCTGTAATAGCTACACACCTGTGGAGGTCGCTTTATAATCCGGTCCAAAAAAACCTTCAGTTTTATCAAAAGAGTTCTACGCGGTTTGATCTCAACGAAGAACTTCAATGGGTGCTGTGATCAAATCATCCGTTTAACAGGACATAAGCCTAAGATACAGTATCCGCAACCTCTTCGGATTGGTCGCCTGGTCGACCAAGAACATAATCAGACTATTAGTCTGCTGACGAACATTACAATATGTAGTACAAAAAAGATTGGGGACTACTACAAAAAGCCGCTGGCAAATAGAACTATTCTTTAAATGGATTAAGCAGCACTTAAGAATCAAGGCGTTTTATGGGTAATCGCCGAATGCGGTAAAAACCCAAACCTGGACAATTATATGCAGATACTTAATCATACTAATAATTCAAAAAATAATTATTTAAAAGTTGAATTGAACACTATGATACAAGGCCTCAGTGTGGCAATAATATCCCGCATACCGCTTAAATAGCTATTTTACGATAATTCATTCACGAAAAAATATCCAAACTCGTAACCAATTAGGGCTCTTCGACTTTTAACCGGACACAACTAATTTAATAAACTCAACTCTCGGGGTTCAGAATTAGGAGGGTTAGAAAATCCATAAGTTGTTGTTATTTATGGAAATAAAGAAGAATGAGTCCGCTTAATTGCGTATGTTAAATGGTATCTAAATCATTAACAAACAATCAGTTAGGAGTTATTCTTATGGACTCAAATATAGACAATTCCCCCTTTAAAAACAGCACCTGGTTATCCGCAAGGACAAAGAAATTTTGTAGTGCTACAGTGCTCTACCAGGCCGGCATCCATAAACGCTCGGGCCATTCTGCCTATTGGCTTCTTCAGCTTTTCCTTGCACTTCGCTTTTCCAACTCCGACGTGTATCGCTTTCAAGGGGAAGACAATCCCCTTCCGGAACGCAGTGCCTTTTATGAGTTTTTGGCCCAAAAGCGGTACAATTGGGAGCGTCTTGTGTTCACTGTGGCTCGACAGATCATCGCCTTTTTTAGCCAATTAACGACCGCGCGTGGCGATCGGGTACTCATCCTAGATGACAGCTCCTATAAGCGTAACCGAAGTAAAAAGGTGGAGCTTCTGGGGCGCCATCATGACCACAACGACAATACCTTCTACAAAGGCTTTCGCATGCTTACCCTGGCCTGGAGCGATGGACATAGTTTAGTTCCCCTTTGATTTGAGCTTCTGAGCAATGCAGCTAAAGAAAAACGCATCGGAGCGATCCCGGACTACGATGGGCGAACCCACTTTGGAAAACGGTGCAAGCGAGCCACGCAAAAGACCCTGGATGTGGCCTCGTCAATGATCGATTGGATGGTGGGTAAGAAAGGCGTATCGGCCGATTATTTGGTGTGCGACAGCTGGTTTTCCTTTCCATCTCACGTTCAGGCGCTCAGCAAGCACCTGCCCGTGATTTGTATGCTCAAAGACCTGCCGAGCATCAGCTTTTTTCATGGCAAGCGAATCTACCAGCTCAAGAGCCTCTACGGAAAGGTGAACCGCAGGAAACGAGGCAATGCCTTTACCGGCAGCCCCATCATTGGCTCGATAACCGTTCAGATGCTCAATGGGCCGACGGTCCGCGTGGTCTTTGTCCGTGACTTGCGCACGCCGTCCGTGACTTGCGCACGCCCGGACAATGGCTGGCCATAGCAAGTACCGACCTTGAGATTTCGCCTGAGCGCATAGGTCGTATCTACGCCAAACGGTGGGCAATTGAAGTGTTCTTTAAGCAAACCAAGCAAGAGCTTGGGTTGGCCAGCGAGGTTGAGGTACACAGTTACGCCGCGGTAATAGCCCACACCAGCATCGTGTATCTGCGGTATATGATGCTGGCCTATTATCGTCGCCAGCAAACCGACGACAAAACCATTCCGGGCTTGTTCCATGCCTTTTCCGAGGAACTGAAAATCATGAGCATGCAGCTTTGTCTGCAAATCATCCGTTTAGAGCTTGTTGAATTACTATCGAGCAGGGGGCATGACCAACTGTGCGGCCAGGTGGTGGAATTATTTAGCAGTTTCTATGACAGACACCCAATGCTGTCCGGCTATTCGATAGAATTACAATGCCTTACAGCCAAACCCGAAAGTTGAGTAATAAATATTCATTTAACATTTTTTACACATTCATTATAAAATTCTATGTCTTTATAATTTATTATTTTTACGATATAATTATATATTTTATTGTTAAAATATTTATTATATTTTTTATGTTTAGACCTGTTTTTATATGGCAATTTAACATTATCTTCATACATTCCAATAAATTTTAATGCTTTTTCAAAATCTTCCTCAATGTTTTCAAAAATATATATTCTATCGACTATTACATTTCCTTGCTCGTCCGTAAAGTATTCTTTATTTGTCTTTACTGGATATAATAAATTCCATAACTTAAACGGAAGTAACTTAGCGAACCAAATCTTAGTAAGAATAGGCCATCGAGGCCCTTTATGTCCTTCGGTTATGGGTTTTCCATTATTTAAAAAATGGTAACCTGATACTCTTTTTGCCATTGGATTTCTAACAAATCCGAATGTTTTATAATTATTATACTCATCTCCTAACGTTTTTTTTATTTTTGCAGCTGTATCGTGTTCTTTAAAAGAATATGACTTATTGTTTAGTACCACGTGATAATTTTTAGCTAATGGATCATTTTCTAATAAAAAACTCTGAATGGACGTGGTACCTGTCTTTGGATTGGCAATAAATATATATTTATGTTTTGTCGATATTATCATAATAATAATTTTAAATTAATTTTTATTGAGTTTTAATCGGATTATCAAAATTCTTTGTGTTGCTTACAATACTTAATTATTACTCTGTACATGTTTGTTTTTTTCTCAGAATCTAATCTCAGATTACTCACTTATTGAATTTCTTAAATGGTGAAAGAGGTGATGAAGTCGAAGTATTTTTCCGATATCTCGTTTTCTTTAAACGCTGAAATTTTTACGTAAGATTTATGGCTAAACTCTTCTCTTAATTTTTTGCTATTCATTAATAGTTTTAGTTTTTCTTTAAATTGATCTTTATTTAGTGGAGTCGTAAGATATCCATTTACCCCATCTTCAACAATATCCATCAACCCGGCTACGCCATCATATGCAACAACCGGTAATCCTGCAGAAAGGGCTTCTCCAACCACGTTTGGAAAACCCTCTGAGCTGGAAGTAAATGCAAAAATTTTGCTTCGATTGTAGTATTTGTCAACGTCTTTTTGGATTCCTTTGAGGAAAATTTTCTCCTCCATTCCTA
The DNA here is from genome assembly GCF_038150125.1 of Rhodohalobacter sp. 8-1. NCBI lineage: Bacteria > Pseudomonadati > Balneolota > Balneolia > Balneolales > Balneolaceae > Rhodohalobacter > Rhodohalobacter sp. 8-1. The sequence continues at coordinate 25,579 of NZ_JBBVMF010000032.1, forward strand.
ATGTTTTTATTAATTCATTAAGTTCTTTAGATAAATTCAAGTTCTTCGCGTCACCACCCACAATTACAAGTTTCCAGTCCGGATGATTGATTTTCGCAAAAACCTCTATTAAATGATCGATATTCTTGGTTTTAATCAGCCGCCCCACTGTTAAAACAATATTCTCTTTTTGAATAGCAGGATCTTTTTTAATCTCCCTTACAGGATTTCCTATTACTTCCACATTGTTATTCCAGCAATTTTTCAGACAGATCTCTTTTGCCTTATGGGTCTGCGCAATGTATCCAGCGGCCAGTGGATAAAGCTTATCCCGCAAATAGTTGTGCAGCCAGTCGAGATTTTTATCCGGCTGACTACGATCGGATACATATATGGGATATCGAAGCCCAACAAGTGATAAGAGCACCAAATTATTCCACATTTCCCCGAATGACAAAACAGTATCCGGATCAATCGCTTTTACTTCTTTACGAAGAAACTTCATTGTTCGAAACGTATCGATCGTGCGTCTTGAATTTTTAAATGTAAATCCGGGGCGATGAACAATGACACTTTTATTAAGTGGGTAAGAAATTTGCCGTTTGATGCCAATGAGTAACAAGTGTACTTCTGTTTTTTCTCTCGATGCAAAGTCATTTGCTAGAAGCGACATTACCCGCTCCATTCCACCAATACTCAAAGAATGAATAACAAGACAGATCCGATTCATATTATTATTATGTTAGTCGATCCAGACATCAATGGTTAAAAGAAATTACAGAAAACAAAATGAATACATTAAATGACTGCGATTATAATTGGGTTTAAAAATCGTGGATAATTATAAAGACACCGGTTTCTTCCCTTCAAAAATATCATAATAAACCTGTAATATTCGATCATCATCAAACAGGGAGGCTCTTTCAATAGATTTCTTCCGGTAATGGACTTTCAATTCCGACTGATCCATATACAACATCATTTTATTGGCTAAATCCCGGTCATTCTGTTCAGCCATCATCCCATACTCACCGTTTTCCACCAGCCCGCGACAGCCCGAGCAGTTTGTAACCAGGGTGGGCAGGCCGAGAATCATCGCCTCACACAAAACCGTTGGCAGCGCTTCTGACACGGAACTCATGACAAATACATCACTCTCTTTCATTAAAGGGTAGGGGTTTTTTAAAAACCCGACCAGATGAATGACACCTTCGAGATTATAATCTTGAATCATGCACAAAAGATTTTTCTCTTCAATCCCTGTGCCTGCAATTTTAACTTTGAATTCATATCCATCTTCACGGGCTATAGCTGACGCCCTGATCAACCGGTCGAATCCCTTGATAGGGATCAGGCTGCCAACCGCAGTAAATGTAAACGTATCCGAAATGAAGTCATCATGTGCTTTTTGTGATTTTCTCAGTACAGCTATTCGATCAATTAAATTGTATACGACACCCATATTTGGATGTTCTCCAAACAGCTCAATAAAATCCGACATAGCATCCCGGGAAACAAAATAGATGCCGTCAAGATTTTCGTACCTGGATTTTTTTATTCTTTCTCTATACTCAGGATGTTTATAAAATTTTTCAAAATTACTATGGGTCAGATAGGATCCATGAACAAAAGCTATTCGCCGGTCAATATTCTCAGTAAAAAACAGAAGATCGGTATAATTACTGTCGAGGAAAGAGATCCCGACGTCATACTTCTTATTAATTTGAGCCATCTTCTTTTTGAAAAACCACTCAATATTAAATGCTCTGTGGAGGTATCCCAACGTCCTGACTAGAAAATTGTTTTTGTACAAAAACGTAACATCTATCTCATCGGGAACTTGGTTTACATAAGGACCCAGCTTAGAAACAGCGATGAGATCAATATCATAACGATCGTAATCCACTTTTTTTAACAGGTTGATCAGGGTCCGTTCTGCTCCCCCGCCTCTAAGTGACGGCATCAAGAATAAAATTTTTCTTTTTTCACTCATCTTCATTGAACATTTAATAGAAGTAGTCCGAAACTGACCAGTCTTTGAGCATCAACTTGCATCTGCAGAACAATTTCATTTGAGCCGTAAATATCTGCAATACAGAGCTGTATCCAAATTAAATTGATCCAATCTCTTCATTGGATGAATTCACTTCATTCGATGAATCGTTTGAGCAAGGTACTAACTACGGGGTGACCTTTCGCAGATATTCGAGCCTTAGACCACTCATCCGATGACGGGAAGTCGTCGGATGAGGTAATCTTCATCAGATGAATTCGCTTCATCCGATGAATCGATTGAGCAAGGTGCAGACTACGGGGAGACCTTCCGTAGATAGTCGAACCTCAAACCACTCCCGAGTAGCGTCACTTCTAATTTCTACTCTCCGCAATCAAATCTCCAAGCTGCGCACTGGTCATAAATTCCACCTCGGGCCATTGCACAAGAATTGATTTCAACAGTTCTCTGAAAAGCTTCAAATTTCTCTCCCTGTTCTCCGGCACAATGTGGCCGATGAAATTAAGCCTGTGTGCTGATATAATAGCGGGTTTTCGCCACAAGAAAGCGTTTTTGATCCCCTTTAGACATTCTTCAACATTGTCATAGCTTTCCGGAAATTGCGACGGTTCAAACACACAGTTGCGAACCAGGTAGAACTGACCTGAATGATTTCTTTCTCCCTGAAAATGGCGAACCAGCTCATTCTTGTTCCTCTCCAGTTTCGGAAGCTTCTGGTATTTCATTCCCTGGATATATTTTACACCCCCGTCGTACAGAATGGAATTCAGACCTCCGGAAAAAACGAAGTTGGGAGCGATAAAACTTTCAGACCTGTAGCCAAAGATCTCTTCAAATAGGTCAAGCCCTTCTTCAATGATCTTCTTGTGATCCTCTATATCCACTGCCGATTGCGCATCAAATGCTGCACGTATGCTCACATCGGTCTTATCCTCCTCACCTGCCCCCAGCCAGAAAATTTCCCGGTCAAATACAGAACGATATTTTGATTTCTTGTTATCTAATGCATCCATCCATGCCCGGACATTCAGGTGCTCCCGGCCATGAAATTGTGGATAAAACAAGTTTTCCTCTTTTCCCTGCTTCCAAAGATTAAACGATCCGGAATGATCAGGATATTTTTTCAATGTGTCCGTAAAGCGTTTATAGATATATTCACTAAACCTATTCTGCCTGATTTTTTCAAAATCGGGATTGGCCATAACCGCGTTGGCGGTGATCACCGGATGGAAACCATTACGATCCTTAAATTCCATTAACACATAAAACAACTGCTCAAGGTCTTTTTCACTTGCTAGTGAATCGAACGAGGTATAAGGACACAGATCAACTCTGTAGCGCTCCCGGATCAGGTCATCAAAAACCTCTTTTGAAGGCATGCAGGTGCTTCCCCAGTCATCTGATTCAATGACAAGAATCTTACGATCGGTTTGCCACCCTCTGTAGTTATTGTGGTGCCTTGCAAAATAGTTTTTTACAGATTTCATCATATTTTTCGAATACTGGGGTCAAGGCCGGTTGCTTCTTGCAAATTGACCGGGGTTAATTTTTAAGGCACATTTCCGTCTATGAATTCTGGAGTCAAATTACTTTTTATGAGAGGAAAAGGGTAACTATTTAAATAGACAGATCTGATTATAATTTTCTTAACCGTATAAAGATATTCGAATCTTAAACCCGGAGCTTCCCGTTTTATTTCTGTGAATTGTAGTCTGTAAAATAGGATATTAGCCGTAGGAGTCACTTCGTGGATAAAATAATCATTCAACTAATAAAAGCTATTCTCCCGTCAACCCGCAAACACAGTGTGCAGACGGGATCTAAATATAAATTTCTTTTAAAATGGTCCGATACATGGGAAATTATATTGCGGTTTGCATCCGATAACAGTTAGGCAAATCGATAACCTATACCGGATAACCAGTAACCGATCAACCTATAAAACACTCTCTATCTGGTGAGATTCTATTCAAAAATCCTCATTTCACTAGCGTCATCTTCTTTGTATAGACTTTTGAATCCGTGATCAAGCGATAGAAATAGATTCCACTGGCAAGGTTTTTGGCGCTGAATGTAGCCATATGGCGACCCGCATGTTTTACACCGTCAGCGAGCACTGCTATCTGCCGGCCGGCCATATCATATACCCTGAGGGAGACCCTCTGCATATCCGTAAGCGTATATTCTATCTGCGTAGAAGGATTGAACGGATTCGGATAGTTCTGGTTCAGACCGGTTCGAATTGGCAGCAGATCCGTTTCCCGGATCGTTTCGACCTCCTGATCAGACTCCGTTGTAAACTCCCATATCTCACTCCACTCTCCTTCGACAGTATCGGCTACAGCCCGAACCCGCCAATGATAAACTGTTCCAGGTTTAAGGGTTTCTTTTGGAGTAAAAGTTGTTCCGACAACAGCTTCGTCAATCACCATTTCGGCCGGATCTATCCTGTTGGAATGCAGTATATAGTGATCCGCGCCTTCCACGGCCGTCCATTCAAACGTCGGTGTATTATCAACCTGCCCATATACGGGTGAAACCTGTTCCGGTGCATGTAGTGCAACGACTTCCTCATAAGACTGCTCGGTTGTATACTGCCACAAGCTACTCCATTCTCCTTCGGTATTGCCTGTGACACCACGAACTCTCCATTCATAACTACTATCATAAGCCAGCGAGTCGGTTAATGTTATGGATATTCCTTCTACCATAATGTCAATCACATTTCCGGCCGTGCCAATCTGCAGCATATAGTAGTCCGCTCCTGTATCACTCCATTCAAAAGACGGCGTCACCGATACGTCCACGCCTTGGCGAGCCGGAGCGTATAGCTCTGGAGCTCCCGCGGATGTATTGTCGCTGCCACTGTCTTCACCGCCTTCATCCTCACACACCGGATCCTGCTGACCA
>NZ_JBBVMF010000033.1:0-30244 GCF_038150125.1 Rhodohalobacter sp. 8-1
CCGGCCGGCAGGTCATCAGGCAACGGCCGGACAGACGGACTGCCAGTGCGTTCAGAAAAATGATAAAACAGAACCAAAGCGGAAAAAATGTATAGCGCTGCAGCGGCTCATACCATGAAAAACGGGTCCAGGCCAGGATCCAGAAGATCAGCAGGCCCAGCAGCGAAATCCAGCCTCAGGCCGGGAAACGTTGCGAACCGGGCAGTTGGTCCGGTTTCCATTCTCCGGCTGAAAACCGTTTCCAGAACGGCCAGGTTGTCAGAATGATAAATAGGAGTACCGCAGTAAATATTGTCCATGAAAAGGCGGGTTGTTCAACATGAAATGTTTCCGGCGGAAATTGAAGGTAGGGCAGGGGCGACTCCCCGGCGACCATCACACCGGCGAGAGGAGCAGTCAGCAGCAGGATTACAAGTAGCAAACCGGCAGCCGATCGTTTCAGTAGTGAATCAGATTCCATAGCCTGTTTTTCATTTTAACTCTTGAATGATAACATATCGAATAGATTTGATTTGAGCTACTATTTCATTGCCTTGGCAACTTTTCTGCTCGTCAGGAAAGTCCGGAAACTTTTTTAGCCAATTTGAGGAGACTGAACAAGTCCCGCTCGTGACGAACAGCCCCATCGGGATGTTTGGAGCAGAACCGTATATAGAGACTTAATGAACTGGATGAGTGCCGACGTCTCAGGACGGAGGAAGGGCGGCAACTAAAATCAGGACGACAGATGTCTGACGATGGTGAAACTGTTGAGATTTTTCGAAAAAAGCAGGCACTCATAAGCGGTGGTAGATCCACACATTATTATAAAAATTAGAATGAAAAATTATAAAAATTAGAATGAAAAGTCAGAGCGACAGTGTACTCTGTTAATTTTTTTTAGTTCACAAATAATGCTTTTATCAGCAGGAGTCACTTTTAATATTCATGGCAGAACTATTTGGCCTGTGGTGATTATGCGGTTTTTAATGGTCTTCCTATTTTCCAATTGCCCGGAAATAGTGCTGGTTGAGATTGCTCCCGGATAGCCAAGGCGTGAAATTTTTTGAATAGTTCATTTCACCCTCTAAAAATGTGAAACTAACCTGCTTTTTTTGTATCTCCCTATAAGTGAACTTTTAATTCATTTGATTCATCCTCTTGAGTTATGGAACATCCCATCCGAACGATCATTACCGGAACCGGCTCTTATATTCCGGATAACGTTGTCACTAACGAAGATTTTTTAGACAACAAATTCCTCCAAAAAAATGGCGAGCCTTTTGATAAGAGCAACCGGGAGATCATCGAAAAGTTTCAGCAAATTACCGGTATCAGGGAGCGTCGCTATGCCGATGACGATATGATGGCGTCAGATATGGGAACTATAGCCGCTGAGAGGGCGCTGGAGTCTTCCGGGCTTGATCCTGAAGAGCTCGATTATATTATCTTAGCCCACAACTTTGGTGATATCCTGCACAACAATCGACGTTCGGATATGGTGCCGACCCTGGCATCACGGGTTAAAAACAGTCTCGGCATCAGAAATTCGAAGTGTGTAGCCTACGATCTGCCGTTTGGCTGTCCGGGATGGCTGCAGGGAATCATCCAGGCGAATTATTATATCCGCAGCGGCGATGCCACATCCGCGCTAGTAATTGGCAGTGAAACGCTCTCACGTGTCTGCGATCCTCATGATCGCGACAGCATGATCTATGCTGATGGCGCCGGGGCTACCGTTCTGGAGTCGGGTGAGCCGGGAAGCAGAAACGGTATTCTCGCCCATGCATCCCGCTCAGATACGATGACCCAGGCGTACTTTCTGGAGATGGAACAATCCTACAAAGAGGACTACGGCGATACCCTTTTTATGAAGATGAACGGGCGTAAATTGTATCAGTATGCTATCACCCACGTGCCGGGACTGGTGAAGGAAAGTATTGAAGATTCCGGACTTGTACTGGGCGACATCAGCAAGGTGCTGATTCATCAAGCCAATGAAAAACTGGACGAGTCAATATTAGAGCGTCTTTTTGAACTGTACGAAATAAGTGAGATCCCCGACGACATTATGCCAATGACGATTAACTGGCTGGGAAATAGCAGCGTTGCCACGGTCCCCACTCTGCTCGACCTGGTTTTGCGGGAGAAAATGAACGGACAATCACTCAATCCGGGGGATAATATTGTCTTCGCATCCGTCGGCGCCGGAATGAATATTAATTCGGTGGTTTACCGGGTGTAGGGTGCAGAATTCAGGGCTCAAAGAATGACTTATTTTCCGGTCTGGAATAAGCAAAGCCTAACAAAACTATGTCACCCCGCATCTCTTATTGAAGAAGAAATAAAAGGAAATCATCGAATTATTCGAAATATGACTTTGTCAGAAACTCAGAGTTTGCCCGAAGGAGGGGAAATCACTGCAAGGCAACGTAATGATACTTTAACATAACTAATAGATCTAAATATTTGGAAACAATACAGATATGATCTTGCTTCAGAAAAACCAGATTAATTTTCTGTATATCATAAAATAAATGAGCATGTAGAAGAAATCCTTAATGTTCCAAAAGAGCATCAGACATTTCGTAGACAGATTCAGAAAAAAGAAGCAGAATATTCATCGAAGCTTACAAAAAGAGTTTGACTAAATTGACATTTGCACCAAACTTCTTTGAAAAGGAAGATGACAAACAGACAGTCCCGGTTTTTTTCATCCATCCATATATTTATGATAGGTTATGGATAAATGGATAAGGGTATAAATGCCATTTAGACAATTACTTACGGATTTTAAAGTAAACTAACCAGAGACAAGCTTCTGACCTCCTGATACAGGTCAGGAATTTACAGAAATGAATAAAGACCTGGCAGATCGGTAGAATTTATAACTATTTTTAAGTATGTATACAGTAATATGTGTGTTACGCAATATTACATTTATTTAGTGGAGATACACTCCACCTCCGTCTCGTAAATTGGGGCCTCAAGAACGATCAAGCTGTTTAGGCTTTGATACTGTTTGTAGCGATCCCGTTGCTTGTTTAATGATTTTAAAAAGAGGCGGATAAAAATAATCCGAATACCCGGATTGTAATCTTTAAAAAGAAGTTATTATGGGTAATCTACTTTATATTATTGCCGTAATCTTAATTATCCTCTGGTTGGTTGGATTCATTGGTGGATTTGCTGGAGGGGGACTGATTCACATCTTACTTGTCATTGCTGTTATTGCTATTATATTTCAGGTAATTAAAGGACAGAGTGGCTGATTAAGGGCTTCTTGAATTGCAACAAAAAATGGACAGTTAGTTAAGGGAGATGTCTGTTGCCCTCAGCCAGTTAACTGAGGGACACTCTTCAACAAATTCTTATATCTAATACATGCCAATTTATTGGAATTTGAGTATTGAAATAGATCATTATTTCAGTTGAGGCCTTATTACTATCTAGCCGCAGCTTCAGAGTAAGTAAATTCCGGATCACCAAACTTCTTGAGGGTTCGGTAATGAGAGGCAACCGCTTCAAAAAATGTGTCGTGGTGATTGTAGGGGATATCAAACTCTTTAGCGGTCTTTTCAACTATCGGGCTGATGGCCGGATAGTGGACACTGCAAATTCTTGGGAAAAGATGATGTTCAATCTGAAAATTCAGTCCGCCTACGAACCAGCATAAAGCCTTGTTGTCTCGGGCAAAATTATTAGTGGTAACCATTTCATGTATCATCCAGTGCTCGTCAATCATGTTGTCTTCGTCTGGCTCGGGGTGATCGGTCTCCTCCACGACGTGAGCAAGCTGAAAGACAATCCCTACGATTAGTCCGGCAGTCAGGTGGAGGGTGGAAAAGCCGATTAAAAGATGTACCCAAGTAATATCGAGTAGAAGCAGAGGCAGGATCAGCATATAGGTATAGTAAATACCTTTGGTCACAAATAAGCTAACCCACTCGCTGATCGGATGGTTTTTGTTTTCGTAAGGGCCGATATTATCCTTTAAAAAATGCTTGTAATCTTTTGCGAACACCCAAAAAAAGGTGGCGAAGCTGTAGGCAAAAAACGCCAGTATATGCTGGATCCGATGGATTTTTTTATACTCTGAATGGGGCGAAAGCCTGATAAATGCCGCCACTTCAAGATCTTCGTCGTGACCGTGAATATTCGTATACGTATGATGGATAATATTATGGGTGATCTTCCAGATATAGCCATTTGCTCCAATCAGATCAAAAGTATATCCCAGTGCCTTATTAATATACTTGTTGGAAGAGTAGGCACCATGCAGAGCGTCATGTCCCACCGAAAATCCGATGCCAGCCATACCTATACCCATAAGAAATGTTAAGAACCACATCCCTTGCAGCGAAAACTGTCCCGACATAATTAAGGCATAGGGACCGAAATAGAGCGTCAGCATTACTATGGTTTTTACGACCATTTGCAAGTTGGCATTCTTTGAAAGGTCATGCTCTTCAAAGTAGTGATCGACCCGTTGTTTTACTGTTTTACTGAATTCCCGGCTGGTACTGTTGTTAAACGTTACTTTTTCGACGGCAGACATATTCTTTAAGTATTTAGTTTAAACTTAATTTTAAAAGTCCCCACTTACTATAAATAGTGTTTACATAATTATTAGGAGATGTCGCATATTTCACACATTCCGACCAGAGTACTAGAATTGTGCTGGGATGAATGATACACGAATGCATATTATTAAAATATAAAAATCTATGACTTATATAAGGGGCTTTTGCAAGTAAGTAATGCACCCTACCCATAATTCATAATTTTCTGATTATTTTAACAGGTAGACATAGATAAGATTGAAGTGGCAACAAAATGTGTAATCAGTGATCAGATATGTCACTACCCGCCCCACTTAAAGTAATCGCAAACAGATGAAGAGCCAGTAGATCCCTACAAAGCGAGCTTCAAATACTGAATTCTGTTTTATAAATTTATAGTGTCATGAAATATATTTGCCTCATTAAAGTATCCGTTTTCTGCATGATGCTTCTCCCCTGTTACGGCTCGGCAAGTATCACAGGTGAGTATCAGAATAACGCCTCTAAACAGGTGAAAGATTCTCTTTCAAATAAGGGAAGTCCTGATATCGGCAGATTGGAAATCAGCAGGAAAGACCGTTCCGATAACTCCTATTTTAATATCATAAAGCGTTATGATGTTTCCCCTGAAGATTCTCTGACGAAAAACGTTTTCGATCATGTTACAATGATAGAGGCAGCGGCAGATTCACAATATCTGGTATCACCGATCAGAGAACTCTTTGTCGGCGCTCATTATCGAAAATCCTGGGCTACTCCGATAACCGTACCAGTTATTCGCTTTGACGATGGTATTAATGGACTCAAACTGATTAGGGTAAATCCCGGGACCCAGACAGAAACCATCATTGCCGAAAACAACGACGGGAATAGATATGCCATACGGACGCTTAACAAGGATCTGAAACGATTTCTGCCGAAAATATTGAGCGGGGATGTAATTATTGAGATGCTGCAGGATCAGGTTTCCGCATCCTATCCCTATGCAAAAATTATCATGGCTCCACTGGCTGAGGCGGCAGGGATCTACAGTACCAGTTCGGAAATCGTTTTTGTCGAAAAATCAGACAGAATTACGGACAGTCTCAAAACAAGTCCCGGCAACCTTGCAATAAAGGAGGAATTTGTATCGGGCAGGCTGGTAAGGGAAAAGTATGGGCATAATGCAAAGGATTGCACTTACAATACAGTGGAGCTGCTGGAATATATGCCCGGCCACCCGGAAGCATTGATTGACCAATTCTACATGCTGAAAGTCCGTCTATTTGATATGCTGATCAATGACTGGCATCGCCATGAGGAGCAGTTTATATGGATTGAAATCGAACAGAAAGATGGCAGAAGTCTGCTTCGCCCTTTTCCTATTGACCGCGATAATGCTCTTTTTCTGACGGACGGAGTCTTGCCAACCATCGCTACCCGGAAATGGGCCGTAAGAAGATTTCAAAACTTCGGGCCGGATATACGGGATATCAAGGGGATGAACTACGTGGCACGCTACCTCGATCGCCGTTTTATGAATACGCTGGGCCGAGAAGATTGGATTCGCTCAGCAGAGACCATGCAGTCTGCCCTTACCGATTCCGTTATAGAAAAAGCCGTATCCCAATTGCCTGCCAATTTATACGCCCTCAGAGGGCCGTTTTTTATAGAGATTTTAAAAGAACGCCGAGATCAGCTGGTTGAATTTGCGGAACGCTACTTTGAAGTGCTTGTCCATAAAATAGACCTGCAGGGGACCAATCGCCCGGATCATTTCAAATTTGAACAGATATCAGGGGATAAAATTCAAATTATCAGTAAGACTGAAACGGACGGATCGGAACCCTCATTTTCAGATACTTTGATTGTGGATGCAGTTTATACCAAAGAGGTGCGGATATTCGGGCTCGACGGTAAGGATACCTTCGGATTTGACGGGGTTGATGACCTCCCGGTAAGGCTGCATCTGATAGGAGGCAATGGCGAGGAAGATTTTTTGAAACGAAGTGAATTGCCGGCTTCGGGAAAAAAGGTAGTGACTCATCCGGCATCAATACACCGGTTAGCGGATATTGAATTCAACTGGAGAACCGAAGAGATCACCAAAGAACTAATAAAGAAATACGGCTATAATTACCAGGAATTTGAGTATAACAACGTAAGGCCGTTCTCCGATTTTAGTATCAACGTTGATGACGGACTTTTCCTGGGGAACGGAGCTGTATTTACCAAGCATGGTTTTCGAAAGTATCCCTACGCCTCAAGACAAACATTGGGCGGTAATGTCGCATTTCGAAGCGGATCGTTTAATATTAACTATCAGGGGATATTTATCAGAGCACTGGGAAAGGCGGATATCCTGGTCGAAAGTAACGTAAGCGTACCCAATTCCAGGACCAATTTCTTTGGCTTTGGAAATGAGACAAAGGTGATTCGCGATACGCAATTCCATACCGTAAACATCGATCAGTATACTGCAGAAGCATTGCTGAGATATCAAATTAACCCCAATTTCAGCTTTTTGACGGGACCTTTTATTGAATTTTTCGACTTAGTCATGGTAGAGGATCGTTTTGTTAATACAACTGCATCCGGATTAGGTGCACAAGATTCTGAACTCGATGTGTTTTATGGACTGGATACTCGTTTTACTTTTGATATATCAAACCAGCAAACCATCAAGAAGGAAGGAACGATCGGTCAGCTTGACAGCAGGCTGGTGCAGCGGTTTGATGGCCAAAATCTTTTCTTGAACCTGAAAGCTAACCTGAAATATTATAAATATATCGACTGGCTGAAAACAACCTTTGCGACACGAATTGGTGCCGCACGTCTTTTTGGAGATTTCGAGTTTTACCAGGCTAATACGCTGGGTGGACAGGTTGAAACCAATTTTAATGCTCCGCTTTTAAATAGCAGTAACTTCAGAGGAACACCGCGCCACAGGTTCTCGGGCCAAGCGGTATTTTATCATAACACGGATGCCCGGATCTCCCTGCTTGATATAAAAAGTACTATTATTCCCGGTAAACTGGGGATCCTGGCTTTAGCAGACCACGGCCGGGTTTGGAATGAAGGTATGAGCTCCTCAAAGTGGCATTACAGCACGGGGGGCGGTCTGTGGTTCAATGCATTTAACAGCTTCGTAATCAATACAACATGGGCAAAATCCGATGTAGATCAACGACTGACCGTCGAAATAGGGTTTATGTTTTAATTTGAATTGGTATCTATGAAGCAGCAAAAAAGACCCAGTAAACGAAACTCTGTATGGTTTGCTTATCCTTGAAATTCGGGATAAGCACAATGCCAGCCGGTCTCCATATCGGGTAAACACTTGCTGAACGGTTAACGCCTAAGTTGTAGCGTGTCCATCCATTTTCGACCACTCAATCCCAAGTAAAATTCATGCCCGAACCGTTATTTTGACCCGAACAGCCCATCTTACGCGGAAAAAAGTTCGCACCTCTGTGACTGCCGGGCAGCTTTTAAAGAAGAACAAATCGAGCTCACTGGTTTCTCTTTCTAACCTGAGATCGATACTTAGGTAATGATTTCAATTCCAATCTGTCTTTCGGCGTCATGCTTGGTCCATTTGGATATTGAACAGCAATTATCATAGTACTCAGATAATGACAGTCCCGCTGCGGGATGTCATATCCGCAACCCGTGCCCGCTGCGCAGCGGTGGACCGAGGGCAAGAGCGGCATGAAAATGGGAGCGCCGTAGGTGCGATATGTCTGTGATGGATTTCAGAATTCGAATGATGGCGCTAACTATGGCGCTTCTATTTAATGGTGCATCCGTTCCCTGGGAAATGCTGCGCATTCCGAATGGACTACAACCTGCCGTCTGTGTGGATTGCAGGGATTTAGGCAAAGTCGACACTAAATTTGGAGATAAGCAGATGGTGCTTTTGATCTTCGAACTCCAGGTTACCAACGAACATAGTGATCGATATCTACTTCAGAAGAGGTATACGAAGTTTATTCACAAGAAATTGAACCTCAGAAAGGATATGGAGCGCTGGCGGGGACAGCCGTTTCAAAAAGAGACGTTAGCACGAGGCTTCAACTTGGAGGACGTGGTGGACATACCCGCAGTGATTTGCGTAGAGCACCGGGAAACTGATCGAGGTACCTGCAGCCATGTGGAAAGCTTGCTTCCGGCGCCGGACCTTCAGCTTCAACCGTCTGGCAAATACGAGGGAGTTACAGAAACTCTGTAAGAATCATAAGAGTGGAAAATCATGATGAGCTTTTATAGCGTCGAAATTGGGTGCGTCACACGCCTGTTCCCATCTCCAGATTGAACATCTCTTTAACGGCTTATGTTATTAAACCTAAACTCGTTACCAACTATAATACGAATTGAGAATCCTTTCCCATGTGCGGACGCTATACGCTTATAGAAGACTGGTTTGACGCTGACCGTGTGGAGCTCGATGAGCTGCAGCCGAGCTATAATGTGGCCCCGAGCCAGACCGTACCGGTGGTAGGCGAAAATGAAGACGGCAGGCGATCCATCCTGCCTTTTCAGTGGGGCTTTCTGCCATTCTGGGCCGATGAAAAAGATACCAGTTACAGCATGATTAATGCCCGGGCGGATACCCTGGATAGTAAGCGATCATATAAGCGCAATTTTAAACGCTACCGGTGCCTCGTGCCTGCTTCCGGGTTTTACGAATGGTCGGGAGAGAAGGGTGATAAACAGCCCTATTATATTTATCCGAACGAAGAGCCGTTATTCGCTTTTGCGGGAATATACAACGTTTGGGAATCGCCTGACAGTGATGAAACCATCCCCACATTTACGATCGTGACCACGGGCGCAAACTAAAAAATAAAGAAGCTGCACGACCGGATGCCGGCCATACTCATAAAAGATGAATGGGCCAAATGGCTGGATCCAACAAATGACGATACGGAAGCGTTGAAAGAGCTTTTACAATCGTTTCCTGATGACGCTTTAGATTATTATCCGGTCTCCAAAAAAGTCAATAACGTCGAAAATAACGAGAAAGAATTAATTCAGCCTGCCGATGAAGGGTGAATTAATTCTGCTCTGTTAGTCCCGAATATTCGGATATAAATTATACATGATCTGTCTCTTCATACGACAGATCGGCCCGGAACGTCATCGTTCGTTTGTTGCTGTGTTCAACTTTGTCTTCGTCATCAATGTTGGGTATGTCGGTGTGCCTGATGTTACATTCCACCTCTTCATCAAGGTATTCGCTCAGGCTTTTTGAGATGAGAGTTGCAAGCTGCGAGTTCGATAGTGTTTTGAGTTTATTGCTCATCATACAATAGTTTTGTTTGTGTTGACATAAATTAACAATTTTACGCAATCAAGCGTTTTTTAACCTGATGTCAGCTTTTCACATTGCATTCCATCGGGTTTATTGGGCTTTGCAATAATCTCATCTAAAAAGATCAATTTTTTTCCCAAAAAAGGGTATCAAACCTATCTAAACATCAGAAATCTGAAATTTCTTCAGACCGGAGGCAACCCTTTTACTTAAATGCAGGTATTGGCACACAGAGTGACATTTCATTTACTTGTTTTTTGGAAAAAATTACTAATTAAACCTGCTGTCTTATGGATACTAAAACGTACAAAATCAGCTTACCCGGAAAGAATCGAGTCTTGGGCTTTTCATTTGTTATTGCATGTACCCTTCTTATAGTCATGATGATAGCCGGATGTGGAGATTCTGTTACAGATGCAGAAAATGATACTAATGGCAATGACAATGGAAATGGTACACCAACATCTAGTGAAGTGAGCATGGAGGGGATCTCGTTTGTCCCGGCCAATCTCACGGTCGAAGTAGGAACTACGGTTACCTGGACAAATAATAGTAACGTGATTCATACCGTCACAAGCGGCACGGATGGGAATCATGATGGGTTGTTCGACAGCGGAAATGTTGCTGCGAATGAACAGTTTTCTTATACCTTTAACGAAACGGGAACCTACCCCTATTTCTGTATACCTCATGTAAACCAGGGGATGACCGGTACGATAATAGTCGAAGAAGCAGATTAATGTGTATCAATAGCGCAATATGCCGCAGAGCAGCAGCCGGCCTGGTTTTATCACTGCTGATTTTCTCAGGTGCCTCGGCTCAGGTGACCAGCGAGGATATCGTTTACTATACAGATTCAGGGTATGCGGAGTTTGCATCCAGTGTCCCGCTACATTCATTCACGGGGGAGTCCGACCATCTGACCGGAATGATCGATTTGAGGGAAAACCTGGTCGATTTCTACCTCGATCTGAATACTCTTGAAACGGGAATCGGGAAGCGGGACCGGGACATGTACCAAACGCTGAACACCGAGGACCATCCGTTTGCTGAATTTACCGGCACGCTTGAGACGCCTTTCAGCCCGGATTCGAGCGGACAGCAAGTTGCAAGAGTCAGAGGAGATTTCACGATTAACGGCAATACCAGAGAGGTAACGATCGAAGGTACGCTTCAACCGCAGAACGGGAGCCTTATCCTGAATGCGGGCTGGGAGCTCCGTCTTGAGGACTACGATATCGAGGCGCCGGGCATCCTGTTCTATCGGGTGGATGAGGTTCAGGAAATTGAAATTGAAGCAACCCTCAATCCCGTAGATCCAGAGACTCTCAGCAGCGAGTAGTCAATTCATACAGCGGATTAAAACCATATCAGTAAGCAAAAAGAAAAGTGTGGAGTTAGTATGATAATAAGTAATCGATGGACACAGGGAATAGCAGTAGCAGTGATCTCTATCATTATCGTGTTTCCAAACAGATCAGAGGCGCAGCTGTCGCGCGAACGAGTAGAGACAAACCCCGTTGTGGAAGATATCTTCTGGGGAACCACAAATGTCGGGATTGGAACAGTTCAGAATGTATCTGGTAACAATTTGAAATCTACCGTCATGCACACATTCGGGCTGGTTTCAGGTGGAGCAGATGTGTTCTGGGGGCTTGATCTGGGCGCGAATACACGCCTTGGGCTCGATTATGGAATCACTGATAAGGTATCTGTCGGCATTGGACGGATGACGTTTAACAAAGTGGTGGATATCAGAAGCAAAGTGAACGTGCTGAGGCAGACTGAAAGCGGCTCGGTTCCGCTTGATGTAGCAGTAAAATTGTCAACCGGAATTAGCACACTGTCCGGCAGGGGGCTGGCATTTTCTGAACGGTTATCCTATCTCGTTAGCCTGATGGCAGCAAAGAAGTTTGACCGGCTCAGTTTTCAGCTTGCCCCGATGTTTGCACGGTTCAACCGGGTATCGGCAGGTGACCAAAACAACCTGTTTGGGCTCGGATTTTTAACTCAGTATGAGCTTAACGAGCGTTTTGCACTGAGTGCTGAATACCTGCCGGTTTTGAGTGATCGAAATCTCGGAACAGAAGATATGATGGCACTTTCATTGAACATCAATACAGGAGGCCACATTTTTCAAATCTTTTTCTCAAGTTCACAATGGCATGGAGAACAATATATTATGGCCAATAATAGCGACAAATTTTGGGAGGGCGACTTCCGCTTCGGGTTTAATATAAACAGAGTGTTTGGCTTGTAAATTTATTTTATTTGAATGAGTGACATTCTTTTAGTGGCAATCGGAATATGCCATTTTGAAGACGGAATTTAATCAGGGAACCATCAAACCAAATTAATGGGGATTCGATAAGAATTTGCTTGATGACATTTTAAATGGGTGCCGGGAAGGGCAAAGAGAAAGCCAAAAACGTCTCTATAAGATGTTTTATGGGTATGGTATGAGTATCACGCTTTATTATGCTGAATCCCGCGATGAAGCGGCTGAAATCCTGAACGACGGCTTCATGAAAGTCTATGAGAATATTAAGTCGTTTGATTTAAACCGCCCGTTTAAGCCGTGGTTCAGAAGAATTTTGATTAACACAGCTATCGACCACTATCACAAATTCAAAAAGCGCAAGGAACCCGAACGTTTTGAACTGCATGAAAACACATTGTCGGGCAATGAAAAAATACTTAGTGGCATCAACTACCGTGAGATAATTGCCATGGTACAGAAGCTTTCGCCACAATACCGAACAGTATTCAACCTCTATGTGATTGAAGGGTATAAGCATAAAGAAGTGGCCAAAGCACTGGATATAACAGTGGGCACCTCAAAATCGAACCTCCATAAGGCAAAACAGAATCTGCAGGTGATGCTGGAAAAGACGTTAACGTAGAAGCAATTTATGTCTGAGAAAAAAAATAATAACGATCCGTTTAGCGAGCTTTTTAAAAGAGACGGGGCGGAATATGATATCCCGTACCGCGAGGCGGACTGGCTGAAACTGGAGAAAAAGCTGGATCTGCGTGATGCAAAAATGGCGTACCGCAGGAAAGTGGCTATAATTACAGCGGCTGCTTTTCTCATCATCTCTTTCCTGGGATACTTTACGTACGAAAACTATGTGAATATTAATCAGCTGAACCAGGTACTGGAAGATCAAATTGCTACTAACGATTCTGCACAAGACAGTAACAGCTCCCGGGAAAATAGCACTGCAGATCATTCACAGGAGGGGCAAGCAAATCTTACTGAATCATCAGAATCAAATGAGAATATTCCGACTGATTTATCCGACAGCCGCAAAACAGATGAGCCTGATGAGCCTTCAACCTCTTTAACGAATGATCTTGCCGCAGGGTTAGATGATTTGGACTCTGAAGAATCCGGCATACTCGCTTGCGATAGCTGTTTAACTTCAGAACTTTCAACGCAGACTATCACTGCATCATTAATGCAAAATGTCAGTGATCCGGTGTCGGGTATAGCAATGATTCAGTTTCAAATGGCTGCTACTCAAAAATTACCTCAATTTCAGTTTGAGGGTGATGAGAAGGCTCCAAACAGCGGATCCGGGTTTTCATTGAGTTTGATGGCTGCGCCTGACCTGAGCACAATTGACGGTTTCTCGAATTTTGAGACCCCGGGATATTCGGTGGGTTTGGGCGTGGGGTATCAAATTAATGAACGTATGTCTGTCTCAACAGGTATGTCACGCAGCGTTGTGCGCTACCAGGGAACGGAAGGCGGATATAATCCACCGGATTACCTGACAAGAGGAGTGGTCCCTGATCGAATTACAGGCGAGTGTATTCTCTTAGATATCCCGCTCACCGTAAAATACAACGTGTTGGAATTTTCTCGATCAAGGATTTTTGCCACTGCGGGTGTTTCTTCATACATCATGTTGAATGAGGAATACGACTTCACTTACGAAGATCAGTATCAAGAGTATAATTCTTATAGCTACAGTGGGAAAACAGGCACTGCTCATTGGATGAGTAACGCAGGATTTTCAATCGGCATAGAAGTAGATATTCATCCCAACTGGAGCCTGAGAGCGGAACCTCAAATTAAGTTACCTCTCCGAAACGTCGGTATAAGCAATGTTCGGCTTTATTCATTAGGAAGCTTTATCTCGCTGAGTTATAAACTTTGAAAGGTTCTGCAGGAAAGTTTGTGGTTAATGGCAGAATTTGTGAACAGTCGCTTATCTCATGTTAATAATATTCCGAAATATAGGCCGATTGCTTTTGCAGATCCTTCTCTGCGCCATCAACTACAATGGCTTGATCAGGATGACACACTCATTAGTGGGCACGTAGGCGGTGTGGGCACAGTAGTCGTTTTTTCAATATCGCCATGTCGCCACGCCGCCCCATTCACAAGCAAAATCCTTGTCATTCTGAATAAAACGGTGATTTTCCGGTTTATGAAGAATCTGAAAAAGCAATATAGTTTGTCCTATCGAATGGCATAAATGATTGGTTTCACGTGCTGATTGATCACAACTGTCTTCATGAGCCTATATAAGGAAGTGGACATCGGATGTTTTTATGGACCCACAAGCTTTCGGGTAGAACCCTTTAAAATTAGCTGTTTACACAATCATGCATTTTGGGATCAATACGTTTTCCTAATATTCTTTCCGATGTCGGTCGATTTAGTGATATTACCTGCTGCTGAAAACCAAATCAAGAAACTGACGTGCTATGCCGGACCGAATAATTCTTATCGACTGTCCTGATGAAAAAGGACTGATCTACAATATTATGAAGGTGATTTATAATCACCGGCTCAATGTTACCGCTAACCAGGAGTTTGTGGATGGTGTGTCCGGTACTTTTTTTATGCGAACGGTTGTTGAAGGAAACGGGTGGAGCAGCGATATCGAGCAAGAGCTTAACAGCGTGCTGCCTGAGAAGGCCACCGTTCGCGTATCGGTGATGAAGAAAAAACCTATTGTGGTTCTGGCTACAAAAGAACCTCACTGCCTCGGTGAGATTTTGTTGAAAAACAGGTATGGCGAGCTGCAGTCGGACCTCAAAGCCGTGGTTAGTAATCATGATGATCTTCGTCCGCTGGCTGAATCGTTTGGAATACCGTTTTACCATGTGCCGGTTGAGGGGCTTACCCGGGTTCAGCACGAAGAGAAAGTGATGGAGGAAATCCAGGCATTCGACCCCGAATACCTTGTTCTTGCCAAGTATATGAGAATCTTTACACCCGAATTTGTTCAGCAGTTTTCGAACCGGATTGTCAATATTCATCACTCATTTTTGCCGGCATTTATAGGGGCCTCACCGTATAAACAGGCTTATGAACGTGGGGTGAAAATTATTGGTGCTACTGCTCATTTTGTAACCGAACATCTCGATGAAGGGCCGATTATTGCCCAGGATGTGCTGCCGGTTAACCACACCTACACGGCCGAAGGCATGGCTCAGGCAGGACAGGATGTCGAAAAAAATGTTCTTACCCGTGCCCTTAAATTGGTTCTGGAAGAGCGTGTGTTCATCTACAGACACAAAACAATTTTATTCGAGTGAGTGGCTTTTAGTTGTGAGAGACCTCCAAGCGTCTGGAAGACCTTGGAGAGTCTCGGCGGCGGCTTAGTGTCGACCTGACAGCGTCCGGAGGTCCTGTCAGCGTCTCATTGTGGTAGATGGCAGATCGACGAAAGCAGATTGACTTTTTAAGTCTTGAGTAGGTAGTAGTTCGATGGTTGAAGTAAGAAGAGTCTGTTCCAAATAGATGCTGATCAAAGTCTATGATCCTTAACCCGAGACGCTTCAAGGTCCGCTGGACGCTTGGAGGTCTCGGCGGCTTAGTGTCGACCTGATAGCGTCCGGAGGTCCTGTCAGCGTCTCATTGTGGTAGATGGCAGATCGACGAAAGAAGATTGACTTTTTAAGTCTTGAGTAGGTAGTAGTTCGATGGTTGAAGTAAGAAGAGTCTGTTCCAAAATAGATGCAGATCAAAGTCTATGATCCTTAACCCGAGACGCTTCAAGGTCCGCCGGACGCTTGAAGGTCTCTTCGTTTCCATCTACTTTCAGAACGCGGATCCGGACTCTGAAAGGTGTCACTGCCATCTATAATCTCTTATCTAAAATCTATAAGTTCCTCATCGTAAACATCTGAGCCATCTTTCTTTGAAGCGGTGTGTTGACGATCAGTCTTGCGATAAGATTACGGATCAGTGGAAAGCTGCGTTTTCTGCCGAGCCACATGTTTATTTCTGCACGCTTGGCGACGGTTTTTGCCGTTGATTGTGATACCCTAGAATAAGAATCAAGGATGGGTTTGGCGCGATTCTCGTTTTTGCGTATTTCGGACAGGGATTGAGCAAGGTTGGCCGCCGTGATCCATCCCAAATTCATACCCTGTCCGCCAATGGGGCTGACCACATGAGCCGAATCTCCGGCGAGCAAAATCCTATCTTTGTGAAATGTTTCAGCCAGGTGGTGCTGCACCCCAAAGGAGCTGATCATGCTGTTGGTCTGATCATCGATGGAGTGATTTAACCGTTCTTCGACCAAGGTATCCAATATCGTGCGATCCGGTTGCTCGATGTAAGAATCTGTTTTGACCACCCATCGCCGGCGGGAATCCGGCAGGGGAAAGGATTCGATGAGTCCGTCACGATGCAGGTAAACGGCCGCATCGGGGCCAAAATCGGTATTGTCACTATAGTCGCCCATAATGTAGGTGTCGGGGTAGGGGCTTCCTTCAAAATGGATGCCCGCCAATTTCCGGACTTTGCTGTTCTTTCCGTCGCACCCAACCAAGTAGCTTCCGCGAACAGTTTCTCTCTCATCATTGAGTGTGAAGCTGACGTCAACACCGTTCTCTATCTGACTGAAAGAAGTAAAATCAGCTCCGCGCTGGATAATTATATTATCAAACGAGCGACACCAGGATTCCAATATCTCTTCGGTACGATACTGGGGCAGCGCCAGGATGTAGTCGAACGGTTTTGGGCATGTCTCAAACGAGACCGCTCCGATCTTTTTTTGATCAATAAATGCATGTCCTTTTTGAATCTGGAGGCCGGTCTCAGTAAATCGGTCGGCTATGCCGGCGTCATCAAACAGCTCAAGCGATACCGGGTGAATGCCAAGTGATTTTGAGTGCCGGTCAACTTCTGTTTTTTTCTCAAGGATTGTCACGGTAAAGTTCTGCTGAGCAAGAATTCCGGCAAGATACAGCCCTACCGGTCCCGCACCGATGATTACGACATTCCTTTCAGTGTTTGATGAACTCATACGTTCCCTCCTTCACAGATTGCGAGTAGCCTGAATGGAAACTGTCGCTTCACGGTCCAGCCATCGGGAAGCACAGGCTGAAGCTCCTGTTTTTGATAGCTTCTTCGAATGGACCGGATTCCATCTTCTACGATAAAACTGTTTTTGTAAAGCAGCGGAGCAATGGCTCTGAAACCGGCGTATCCTATATCTGATCGCTCAATATCGTTGAATATGATGCGTCGGCTCGCAAGGTTTTCAGCGTCGTCACAAAGCTGACCTAGTTCTTTGGGTGTAAGATGATGCATCAGGTGATTTGATATTACAATCGAAAATGATTTTTCCTGCTGCACGAGATCGCCTGAATAGGCTTGAGAGAAAGAGAAGTGATCCGGCCAGTCCTGTTTTTTGATGTAGGTAATGGCGCGACTGTCGGGTTCAATTCCCGTAAATCTTACGTTGAGGCTATCCCGCCGGCAATAAGTATCCAGAAGTCGGAGAATATCACCGCCGCCACAGCCAATATCGAGAACTGAGGCGTTTTCACCAGCCTCAATCAGTGGCTGACGAATATATGTTTCATAGATACGATCCCATCCACCAAGCAGCTTGTTAACCGATTCAAACTGACTGTATGTGGCCTCAAGCAGATCAGGATCACAGTTGGGATCATCCATAAACTCTTTGAGAGACGTATCACGCTCACGCAGGAAAAGAGACATGCGTCAGGACTGTTTTGTAAGCAAGGCTGATTCAATCGTCAGTCCGGGGCCAAAGGCCATGGCAATTGCTTTTTGTGGACTGTCGCTTGATGAGCTCTCGAGAAGCTCCTTCAGCACAAAAAGAATTGTAGCGCTGCTCATATTCCCGTAGTTGGCAAGAACGGAACGTGATGCGTTTAGTGCGCCATCTTCAAGAGAGAGGGTGCTTTCAAACTTATCTAAAATTGCGCGGCCACCGGGGTGAATGCCCCAAAGATTAATGTCATCTTGGGCGATGGCATATTTTTCAAATATTGGGTTTAGAAACGAATCCAGTTCACTGCTCAATATATCCGGAACATAGGTAGAAAGTGTCATGTTAAACCCTTGATCGCCAATTGACCAGGCCATATCGTCTTTGCCTTTGTCGGTAATTGCTGATTCAAATCCATCGAGGGAGAAATGGGGTCCGGAGCCGGGCTGTTTACCAGACACGATGGTCCCTGCACCGCCATCCGCAAATACTGAGGCTGAGATCATATCGTCCATTACCGGCCGGGCCTGGAAATGGAGCGTGCACAGTTCAACTGAAACCACCATGACATTGGCATCTTTATTTGCTTCACAAAGCTGGCTGGCAAGTTTAAGAGCGGGCAAAACGGCATAGCACCCCATGAATCCGAGGTGATATCGCTCAATTGAAGAGGGTAGTCCCAGCGATTTGATAATATCGTAATCAGGTCCCGGGGCATAAAATCCCGTGCAGGAGACGGTAATCAGGTGGGTGATATCCGTTGTATTCAGATCAGATGCGTTCATCAGTTTCCGGGCAACATCTACATACAGCTGGCGTCCTTTTTTGATGTAAGTATCGTTCCGGCTTTTGGTGCCGGGTGTTGCTCCCTGGCCATTAAAAAATAGCTCAAAAGAGCCGTTTGATTTAAAATCATCCACTACGGAATGACGGGTTTGAATACCGGAACGCCCGTAAATGTGATGCAGCAGTCGCTGATCCTTCTCATCACCGCCAACAATCTCCTTCATTCGATCGCGTAATTCATCTTGTGAGTACTTAAACTCAGGGGTTGCTGTCTGGATTTGATGAATGTATGAACTCATGGTAAACAATGGGTTAGAGCGGTTAGTCAGTTATAGAAAGAAGCTGAACTGCTGTATATTCGTTCAGTAACGGACCTTAGAATACGGAGATTTACCGGGATTTTATATTTTCCTGAACAGTAACTAATGTCAATAGAAGCCCTCTAACATCGAGGTGTTACCCTGAAATTTCACATGAAATTCTTATAAAGCACTGTTTTATAATGATTTGATAACTATTTAAAATGGCAAGGGTTTAGCATGCCGGCTTGACTGATTGCTCTTCGTGTAGCTTCAGGCCTTTGTGCCGTCGTGGCAAATAACCGGACGCCGGGCTTGACCGAGAATTTATTTGCACTCTCCTCCTAAGTCGTGAGGAAACTCAGATAAAAGATTATAGGCTGATTCACCCGGTAATGTTGTATAAATTTTACGATATCCGTCACGAGAAAACTATGGAGCACATAGAATTATCCTTATATCAGATAAAATCGAAAAATGGGGTAACTTCTCTCTGACACCCTATTGATGTTAATGATAGTTATGAGTTGTTGTTATGTTCAGCTTCTTGTTTTTATAAAAAACCGTGCATTGTGTAAGATTCCTGCAGCGGTAAGACCCGCAATCAAACCGATCCAAAACCCGGGTGCTCCGTAATTGTAGGTAAACCCAAGTAGATAAGCCGTTGGAATTCCGATCATCCAGTAGGCAATAAGGTTGACCACCATCGGAACTTTGGTATCCTTTAATCCGCGCAACGCACCGTAGCCGCTCACCTGAAGTCCGTCCGAAATCTGAAAAATAGCTGCCATATAAAGTAGCTGAACGGCAATTGAAGTCACTTCCGGATCACCTGTATAGATAGACGTAATGGCCCTCGGAAACAGGAAAAGTATCGTTGCCGTGCAGATCATAAAAAGCGTTGATATTCCAACCCCGATATACCCCCGGAACCGGGCTTCTTGCGGTTTATTACGCCCCATCGAGTTGCCGACCCGGGCCGAAATTGCTATCGAGAGGCCGAGGGGAATCATAAAACAAATGGATGCGAAATTTATCGCTATCTGATGCGCTGCTATTTGGATCGTGCTTAGCGTGCTGATGAGCAAGCTAACGGCCGCAAACATACTGACCTCCATTGATGAACTAATGCCAATTGGAGTGCCTATCTGAACAAGTTCTTTCAAATACTCTTTTTCAGGCCAGCGAAATTTACCAAAAATATCGAATCGTTTGTAAGGCTCGTGCCTCACTGTAAACCATAACATTGCCACAAACATGATGGTGTAAACGAATGACGATGCGTAACCGGTACCGATAGCACCAAGTTCCGGAAATCCAAGCTTGCCAAACATCAAAATATAGTTTGCAGGAACATTTACAAGAGTTCCAATGATAGCGATGTACATCGCCGGTCGCGTGACGGAAAGCCCTTCATTGAAATGTCGCAGCGCCGCATAGGCAAACACAGGAAAAATCCCCCAGCTTATGGCTTGCAGATAACCGGATGCTATAGGAATGATTGCATCGGTAACCTGGAGTAGGTCAAATACAAAGTCGAGATTTCGCAGGATGAAAAATGCCGGTAGTGCAAGAATCTGACTCAGCCACAGGACTTGCCGGGCATTTTTTCCGATGACGTTGAGGCTCCTGCCGCCTACATTTTGAGCTACGATTGGAGTGACGGCCATCAGGCACCCCATACACAAAACAACCACCGGCATCAGCACGCTGGTTCCCACTGCTATTGCAGCCAGGTCTTCGGGGGCAAGACGCCCGGCCATGATGGTATCAACAAAGCTCATGCTAATTTGCAAGAGCTGCGTGATGATCACGGGCGTACCGATTTTCATCAGCAGCCCGGATTCTTTAACTATTTCTTCTCGATATGTGGTGGAGTTATTTGTCATCTGCATTTTTGAGGATGCAGATGGTACGAATAATTAGAGAAGAAATCAGGGTGTTCGGCCAGACTTATTTCGGAAAACCTGGGGCTGTCAAAAAAGGGTGTCCAATAAATAATTTGAAAAAAATACCGTCATACCGGACCTGATCCGGTATCTCCTGCTTACGTTTAGATTGGAGATCCCGCATCAAGCGCGGGATGACGCTCTGACAGTCTCAGGATAGATATCTGTGAATCTACGAATCGTTAGTCGGAGGATTTATCGGAAGGGTAATGATAAATTCTGTTCCCTTACCGTCTGTTGATTCAAACTCGATTGTTCCAAAGTGAGCATCAATAATTTTTTTGGATATCGCGAGGCCGAGACCGGTACCGGATGATTTTGTTGAGAAATTGGGTACAAAAATATTGTCGCGATCTTCAGCCGGGATTCCGCTTCCGTTATCCTCAATCGAGATAAATATCTGTTCTCCCTGTTTGCCTGTTTTGATGGTGATCCTGCTATTTCCGTTTTCAGACGCTTCAATACTGTTTTTAACTAAATTTATCAGGACTCTGCGAATTTCATCCGGGACACAGTGTACGGTTGCATCGCCATTATTTATTGTGGCATTTATGCTGACGCCTTCATCATGTCTGTATAAATCCGTAACAGACTCAATAATTGCTTCCAGCTTAACGGGCTCAAAGGGTTCCCGGATTGGCTTCGAAAATTTTGAAAAATCACTGGCTATTTTGTTGAGCGATTCAATTTGTTCGATAATATTGGCTGCTGTTTTTTCGATCGCCGGTTTCAGATTCAAAACATTCTCCGGGTTAGCTTCGAGCTGTCGTTGCAGGTGCTGCAGATTTAGCTTCATAGGGGTCAGTGGATTCTTTATCTCATGGGCAACCTGCTGGGCCATCTCTTTCCAGGCAGACTCCCTTTCTGCTTTGATGAGTTCTTTTTGGGCATCATCAAGCTTATTTACCATTTCATTATAGGCTTCGGCGAGTGCCCCAACCTCATCACGACTGGTAACCGGAATCTTTGTTTTCTTCTCGCCGCGTGAAATTTTGTTTAACCCTTTTTGAATCAGCTCAATGGGTTTCGTTAATTGGTTTGAAAATATTAAGGCACCAATCGTGAAGAGAACGAAAATAGCCAGATAAATACCAAACAGGTAGCTTGTGGTTTCAAGCAGCTGCTCAGTGTATACAGGCGATTGCGTAAATGTGGGGATGGCAACGGCTGCTTTAGGTTCGTTATCATCATCAACAATTGACCTGAATCCTACCAGCAGTGTTTCTTTGCCGAGCTGAACAGTTGTGACGATATGTCGCCGCTCTCTGTTGTAGAGATATTCGTAAACGTTGAACGGTAAAATTTGAGGTATCAGATGCTGCTGAAATATTTGTGGTGTGGTTGATTCATCAACCCAAACATTTTGGTATAAAATCGCATCTACATTCAGGGGGGATGTTACAGGAGCAAGCGGCACGTCGAGTTCGCCTGTCGTTAATTCGGGATTATTCAGCTGAATGGACTCGCTTAAGTTTCTCAGTTTATTAACAAGGTCCCTCTCGATGTTTTGCTCGCTTTGATTGCTGATGGCGTACTGCGTGGCAAACATCAGGAGAGTTAAAAACAGCAGTGTTGCAAGAGTGAACCCATCGATAAGGCGACTCTGAAATCGGTTACTTTGGCTAAACAGGTTAAATGATTTAAGGCCGTATACAGAAAGAGTCCCCATCACAAATAACCCAAAAAAGAGCAGTGGCAGAAACATTCTAAAATATGAGAACAGATGGTTGCTAAAGCCGGGTTTTGGCGTGCTTACCTTTACAATGTTTCGCTCTCCGGTTTTCATGAGGATTTCTCTGAAAGATCCCTGCGATGTTCGTGTTGTGATATAAGCTATTGAGTCGTCCATAGCGATGCTGCGCTCGATATCGGATAACCGGTTGTATTCGGGCTGGTCGGTGTAAATGCCTTTCGTTGCGCTTCGAACCACTCTGCTGCCCGCAAATTCAGCCATATAAAAACTTTTTCTCCACTCTTCGCCTGTTGCTGCAGCCATGAGCGCTCGAATGGGTTTGTTGAAATCGGGCCGTTCTTCGAAAATAGATCCGGTAACCCATGCCAGGATCTGGTTTGGGTTTTCGTTGCTGTAAATGGGAATCCATCCCCTGAAAAATGACCTGAAATTTTCACCGATATTCAGCGGCCGTCCCCAGATAATAGGCCTGTTGGTCTCCATTCGCAGCTGCTCGCCACGGTGAGAACGAATCATCATATCAAGCTCAAAAATGGATGTCCATCCCGGCGAGTCAATACTTGTAGAGTAGTCGGAAATCATCTCCCCGTCGGACCGAATCAGGTGCAGGTCAATTGTATAGCTTTGCCACTCTCTGCGATCAAAAGATTCAACTACTTCTTCAAACTGAGCCTGGGCACGTTCCGGGTTTTCGTATACGTCGGTGCCGTTGTTAAGTCGCGATTCAACCGTTTGAAGGATATTGCGCAAGATAGATTCACCATCACTGTCCGCTTCAGCGGCATATTCTATAGCAATTTTCCGCAGCTCTTCGTCGGCACGATTAGTGGTTGTATTCCAGATGATGGTATAAATCGAGCCTGATGCAAATAGCAGGAGAATCATCATGCGCCTGAAACCCGACATTTTCGAAAAAACCAATGGGTAGTAGGTAAGTAGCCAGCCGCCCACAATAAATGATATGAAGAGAATGCTTACCAATAAAAATTGCCAGCCGAGGAAGAAGTTTATGGAGGACAACTGATCGATTGCGAATGATGTAGCGAGAAACGAGAAGAAAGCAGAGAAAAATATCAGTACTGCCTTATCGCGCTCAAACTTAAACAGAAACTGCGCAATGGTAATGCTGATTCCGGATATGGCTGTGAAAAAGACAGCCCCGGATATGTAGAAAAAAAGTGAAGCAGGGGAAGGTACGAGTTCAAGGTCAAGCAGCGGGATTGCCGGATTTGCCGTCAGTTGTTTTGTGCTGATAACAAAAAAGAGAAGCAGCAGTATCTGTACGATTGCATAGAGTACCGCAAGCAACATGCCTTTAGCCTGCATTTTTTCCGTCTTATTTGATCTGTACCCGCTGAGAGTGCTGAAAGTAACAAGGAACAAAAGAATCAAAAAGAGAGAGTTTATAGAGTATTCACCCAAAAATACATAGCTATTGATAAGCTCGGTATTTCCCTGGGTAAGGAAGAGATCACTCCAGGCCCGGATCACGTTAAATTCTATAGCTGCAAACCATACCACGGAAATGGTAATAGTTTGAAGAAGCAGAGAGAACCAGGAATTGTAAGTAAAAGCAAATACGACAAACAGTATAAACAACGAGAGCAAAAATATAATGTGAAACACTTTTTTACTGTCACGAATGGAGTTGTTGTAAGCCGTCTGATACCCTGCAAAATCTCCCTCAACAGCGTATACAATTCCGATTGAGTCACGTGCGGATGTGCTCAGCACCCTGTGCCCGGCAATATTTTCAGGTGGTAAGGCTGAATAGCTGAACTTAACCGGGAATTTTGATTCTAAGCGTTCATGTTTAGCGAGATTATAATTTACATTTGGAGCTATCGGCAGATTTGTTGAGTGGGATAGTTTGCGAGCTGCTATTAAACGGTATGCCTGATCGTTTACGCTAAAGGCGGACTGAGCAGTTAGAAGTGTGAGATTTGCACGTCTCAGTACATTTGTATAGACGGAATCTGACCCAGTTTCAGGCGGGGGAGGGATCATAAGGTGAAACCCGTTCCAGTTCCAGAGTTCATTATCCCTGTATAATGTCACTCCCCAAAAATCTTTGTTTTGTAGCTGCCGGAATATCAGCTGACGATTTTGAGACTGTTCTATAAGCGGCAGGATCTCATTAACGAGGTCTGATACATCACGTGACATCTGCCGGTTTGTTTCCTCGAACAGATCTTCCGCCGTATCGAGACTCTCTTCAATTAGTGCATTCGGTGATTCCGGAAGGGTCCAGTAATAGGTGTCATAAAATTCAAAAACTCCCAGTGATACCAGTGCCATAATTGAAATGGCTGCGGGAATCAAAAGAGGATGTTTAAGAACTTGTTTCAACTATTTTCAATTTCGGGATCTTCAATGGTTGTTATTTCCGCATCATTCCACATGCGCTCAATGCCGTAAAATTCTCTTTTCTCTTTACTGAATATATGAACGACCACATTTACGTAATCGAGGATAATCCATCTCCGGGCGTCATGCCCTTCTTTTTTCCACTCGGCTTCACCCAGTTCTTTTTTTGTTTTTTGTGATACACTACTTGCCAGCGCTCCAATCTGTGTGTCTGATGTTCCGTGGCAAACAATAAAGTAATCGGTTAGTGTGGTGAGTCCACGCACATCAAGTACAGTAATGTCTTTCGCCTTTTTCTCAAGTAAAGCTTCGGTGATGGTATTAATAAGTGTAGCAGAATCAGCCGTTTTATTGCCGGCTTTTGTTGTGAATTGATCTGTTGCTGCTGGCTCTGTCATAGGCGGTGGGTTAAATTTTTGAATACATTAAGTTACGTTTAAAGATTGAGTGTCTTGTAGTCTGCCCCAAGTACAAGGGTCACGTCCAGATAAAATTCTCCGGAGATTTCTCGTAATATATGTTCTTCTTCAATGCCAAGAGCCCGTGCTACCCGCTCTGCATTTTCTGTTTGATTGCTGCGTGCGATAACCACTGATTTTTCCATGTTGAAATGATCAAAGTTGCCGGTTTCAACAACATCAAATCCATATCCGCGGAGGGTACTTGTATAATTTGTTGCTAACCCCGGAACTCCACACCCGTTTAATACTTCCAGCTGTATAACACTACTGATTAATACCGGATCCTGCTCAACACGATCAGATGAAATTCTGGGGAAGAGAACCCGCGCAATTAATGAAAAGATTAAAATGAAAAGTAAAAAACCTAAAAACCCGATCGCTGTATTAAGAAGTAGTGATGACCGGTCTTTCTCTTGTTTGCTATCTGCCATTAAGAACTAAATCTACCAAACATTATGCCTGTTCCATGGTGAGTCATATCCCCGGCTAAAACCATATCCATAATTACTAAAGGGGGAATAACGATACGGACGCTGAGAAAACTCAATTGATATGTGTGAATTTTCAGATAATTTATAGTCAAGCCGTGCGCGATCAATGATGATGCGTGATCCTAAACTGGTATTATCACCCATAAAACTGTTACCAAAAGGTGAATGAAGAAAAGATACATCAACTTGAGCATTCAGATTATCACTGATGTCAAAAAGCATTGAATTGGTGTAAGCATTTAAGTTCTGCATTTGTCCGCCGAAACTGCTGAAGGACATAGAATAGGAATGATCCATGGTCATATTGAGCATGTTCATCCAGTTTCCGGGAGATGATGGCCTCTGCTCATGGGTTATTACACCACTGTAATCGGACCCGTTGCCTAAATCTTCTCTGAGCTGAGCTTCTGAAAGTGATACTGCAAAAAGCAGGATTGTAATAAGCAGAACTGAAAATTTCATATAACTGGACGTTGAGTTTATCGGTCGTTAATTATAATACGTAAACGGTTCGACTTAGTAAACAATTTCACACGAATAGAAAAATTTTTGAAAGAGGACAATTAAAGTCATTTTTTAAGCAGGGCAACAAATGGCCTATAGATAAGTTGGAATTGTGGTAGCAAATAAAAACAGGTATATTACCTTGCTATATACATTTTAAAGTTAAACACAAAAAAGTACCCTCCCGTATGAAAATGAAACTTACGGATTTCAAATTTGAAATCGAAGATTTTAACGTCCCCGAAGTACCCCTCGAACCAAGAGATAGTGCAAAACTGATGGTTTTGAACAGGGAAGACCAGTCTATCAAGCATGAGACCTTCGCCGACATCCATAAATATGTTAATGAGGGAGATGTCATTATTTACAATAACACTAAAGTATTTCCCGCGAAGCTAAAAGGGAAAAAAGAGAAGACTGACGCTGATATAGAAGTCTTTCTGCTGCGCGAACTGATGCCTGAGAACATGCTTTGGGATGTTCTTGTAGAACCTGCGCGAAAAATTCGGATCGGGAACAAGCTCTATTTCGGGGAAGACCTGATGGCTGAAGTGATTGATAACACGACATCCAGAGGCCGAACCATTCGGTTTTTATACGACGGCCCGAATGAAGATCTGTATAAACGTCTCGATGAAATTGGTGATATGCCTCTTCCCCCCTATATCGAGCGCGAGCCTGTAGAAGAGGATAAGGAGAGATATCAGTCTATATTTGCGAAAGAAAGGGGAGCTGTTGCGGCACCAACGGCTGCTATGCATTTTACTCCGGAGCTGGTTGAAAGGGTAGAAAAGAAAGGCGCAGAATTTTTGCCCGTGACTCTACATATCGGCTGGGGAACTTTTCGGAATGTTGAAGTTGAAGATTTGACCAAACACCGAATGGACTCCGAAAATTACCTGATTTCAAAGGAAACATCAGATAAGATTAATAAAGCCCTGAAGAGTAAAACAAGCAAGGTTATCGCTTGTGGTACGTCTGCAGTACGTGTGATTGAAACCAGTGTAATGGCCAGCGGAATGTCTAAACCAGGGACAGGCTGGACAGATAAATTCATCTACCCGGACTACCCGTTTAAAATCACGGAAGCTATTATCACAAACTTTCATCGGCCTGAGTCAACTTTACTGATGTTGGCAGCTGCTTTTGGTGGTTATGACTTCATCATGAAAGCCTATGAAGAAGCCCAGGAAAAGGATTACAGGTTCTTTTCATTCGGTGATGCAATGTTGATTCTTTAATCGCAGGTAGCACCGTGAAGGCCCCTTCATTTTCACTCATTATACCTGCAGCAGGCGTGGGCAGGCGTATGGATTCAGATATTCCGAAGCCATATTTGCTGCTCAAAGGAAAAACGGTCTTGGAGCGGACACTGTCATGCTTCCGCGGATTGGATTCTCTGCGGCAGGTTATTGTATCAACGTCTGATTTATATAAGGAGCAGACGTCGGATATACTGAACATGCTTTTTGATGAAGTTGATACGGCTGTGGTTGATGGTGGAAACCGCCGACAAGATTCAATATACAATGCGTTTCAGGAAGTGTCAGACACTATCGGTTATGTCGCTGTTCATGATGCTGTTAGGCCATTCATTAAAAAGAGTACGATCGCAGACTGCCTGAACAGGTCCGTACAGTGCGGGGCGGCAATCATCGGCGTGCCTGTAAAGGATACAATTAAGCAGGTAAATCTCAATGGGTTCATCAAAAGTACGCCTGACAGGTCTTTGTTATGGCAGGCACAAACTCCCCAGATTTTTCGTAAAAAGCTTTACGAGGATGCATTTCAGTTTGCCGAACAGAAAGATGTCGAGGTCACGGATGACGCTTCATTGTTTGAAGCATTTGGAAAAAATGTACGGATGGTGGAAGGCGACCGTGAAAATTTTAAGCTAACCTATCCCATCGATTTTAAGATTGCGGAGTTACTTGTTGATACATTTAAGCCGTAGGAGATCTAAATGAATTTCAGAATAGGTGTTGGATATGACATACATGCCCTGGGAAAGGGCAGGCCTTTGATTATTGGGGGTGTTCAAATTCCATATGAGTTGGGCTTGGTAGGGCACTCAGATGCTGATGTTTTACTGCACTCTATCACGGACGCAATTCTTGGGGCAGCAGCACTGGGCGACATCGGTCAGCACTTTCCGGATACAGATAAAGCTTACAAAGGCGCTGATAGCTTGGCGCTGCTCTCAAAAATCCAGGAACTTATAAAAAATGAGGGTTACTCTATTGGTAATTTGGATGCTACGATCATAGCGGAAGCTCCAAAAATGCTCACTTTTATTGATGAGATGAGAGAAAATATTTCACAGACACTAAAATGTGACTTCTCTCAGGTGTCTGTAAAAGCGACGACAAATGAAAAGCTTGGATCGCTTGGCCAAAACCAGGGAATTGCCGCCCACAGTGTAGCACTTTTATTTAGAGATTAAGCGCAGAAATGGAAGTTTACATAGACCAGGCTGTAAATTGGATTCTCACTTTGTCACCCACAAGCATATACACAATATTTTTATTTGTGGCGTATGCCGAAAACATTCTTCCACCGATTCCAGGTGACTTACTGATTGTTTTTGGCGGCTATCTGGCGGCTGAACAAATTATCAGTTTTAATGGGCTGCTTATGATTACAACCTTCGCATCTGTGATAGGGTTTATGAATATGTATGCGTTTGGTTATTACTTTGGTGATAAGATAGACACACATCGTTCAGAGTTCTGGCTGATGCGTATTATTGATGTAAAATATTTCGACCGCTGTAAACGATGGATGCACAAGTACGGGCAAGCTGTTATTGTGGCCAACCGTTTTTTGGCAGGCACACGATCTGTCATAGCTGTTACGGCCGGGCTTGCAAAAATGAGAGCAATCACTACCGTATTCAGCTCTTTTTTAAGCTCAATTTCCTGGAATTTTGTATTATTAGGAGCGGGATGGGTTGTTCATGAAAACTGGTTTGTGATTGGAGATTATCTTAACATCTATGGTTGGACAGTGTTAGCATTGATACTGCTTACTGTAGGGGGGAGATTCATTTATGTGAAGTATTTAAGAGGCGCTGTGAGCCGGTCTAAAAAAGATTTAAAAAAATGATCTGATTTTAGTTGACAAGTTCTTAAGATGTAACTATTTTTGGAGTCTTTCAGTGATATGGGAGCGAGATCGGTATATCGTCTTCGTTTATTGGAAACAGAGGAATAAAATTTTCTTGCCTTAGTATTTTGAAGAAGGGTATTAAGAAAAGATTTTAAAAATTCAGTCAGCAGCTTACAAGACAGTTCGCAGGCTTTTTTTTGATTTATTTAATTAGCTAATAAGTGAATTAGCTAATAAGTGCAAAATTTGGGCATCGGTTCAAAACCGGTCACTAATTTAGGAAAGTAATTGTAATAGTAGTTTGACATATTGACCAGCCAGTGTAGCTCAGGGGTAGAGCAACGGTTTTGTAAACCGTCGGTCGTCGGTTCAAATCCGGCCACTGGCTCATATTTTGGGGGGATACCAAAGCGGCCAACTGGGGCAGACTGTAAATCTGTTGTCTTACGACTTCGCAGGTTCGAATCCTGCTCCCCCCACTTAATGATTTTGAATTTTGAAAAGCGGGCGTAACTCAATTGGTAGAGTGTCACCCTTCCAAGGTGAATGTTGCCAGTTCGACTCTGGTCGCCCGCTCTCTGAATCAAGCCGATATAGCTCAGGGGTAGAGCACTTCCATGGTAAGGAAGGGGTCGTCGGTTCAATTCCGACTATCGGCTCTTCAGGTAGCAGATTAAACTAACAAACTCAATATAATATAGATAGTCATGGCAAAGGAGACATTTCAACGTACCAAGCCACACGTGAATATCGGTACGATCGGT
>NZ_JBBVMF010000034.1:0-28072 GCF_038150125.1 Rhodohalobacter sp. 8-1
TAATGTAGCAACTACAACCCTCACTCACAACATCTATTTACACGTTTGCGGAAGTTGAGTTAGGACTGAGGTGTCCGGCCATGAAATAATTGTAGGCATACTCCAATTCCAGGCCATTTCAACACACCCCTCGGTTTGAAAATCTGCGCTCCGCAGTTTTCAATTCCATTTCCCCTCTCTGAGAGGGGATTTTCCTCTATCAATAAAACTGTCACTGGTAGCCCCTAATTTTGCCCAAAAGCCTGCTCTACGAATTTTTAACGTAGCTGAGCGGGGCAAGACTATTTAAAAGGTGACAGATAGTTTCTGCGCTGAGTATAACTGATAAAATAATGTCTAAGCATGCAGTCCATTCGGCCTTGATTGGTGGAGGAGTGGCATGGTTTGCATCAAAGCGCGGGAAAAATCGCAACATCGGCTCCCCCCGGGAGCCATTGATGTTGTGTAACCGCGCGGGCAAAGCATGCCCGGAAGCAATCATAGCCGAGAGTTTTTCCTATCGGGATGCCTTCGGCATGGATACTTTTGACGGTCCACCTGCCCCCTCGGGGAAAGTATCAAGACAAGAACCATTGGTACTAATTTTAATGAGATAATGCACTTTTACAAACTGTCATCGGTAGCCCCTAATTTTCTAAAAAAAAACGGAGACAAAACCATATGAAGGCTGACAGATGTCAATGATTTGTGAACTTTGTGAAGCGCTCCACTTCCATAGGTCGTGTATTTGCGGCATAGGAGCTTGTCCGGCAACCGACTGGGAGGGGCCGGGGGATGGGTCAGACAAATCTGTCATTGGTAATCGTAGAAATATAGTCTGCCCATCAGCTTTCTATGATAGTTACAGTTACCTCTTAAACGGGTGTCCCAGTGCGGAAGTCAGGAGACACGTTTTATAATTGGGATTCTCAGTTCAGGAAACCGGCCCGACATAGATTTCAATCTGCATAATATGGCAAAGACTTTCGGGCTTTATTTCCTTTTTTGAAAAGCTAACATAAGTTCCGCAACGTGGCGATGGAGTGACTATAAATATATTTCCGTAAATAGTGATAGACATTGTTCATCTCGCAGCTTTTTATCTGCTTTGTGTAACTTTGATCAGCCAGGCGGTAAACTGGTGGTAATAATAATTCCCAAAATGCTTGATATTCTTTTTCATTCCAATAAGGTACAAGCACCCTTTTTTAGCACTAAAAGTCACCTTCATGAATTTCCGTAAGTCAATTTTTTTTTAATTCATATAATCATAATACTCTCTATAAACATAATCATACAGCTGATGAGTTTCTCTCGTATCCTGGCTCTTTTTTGAGTTATAAGCATTCAAAACCAGGCCGTTAATTTTGCCACGGGTTTTTTGGATCTGTTCAATTGTGTGGTCGAGTGCAAATTTTTTGGTAACTGCAAATCGACTGACAAGTATGATCCCGTCTGTAATTTTAATCAAGGGTGCAAGATCAGAAATTATTCCATAGGGGGTTGTATCTAAAATTATAATATCGAAGTGAATTTTAACATGATTAATCAGTTCGCGCAATTTTGTACTTCCTAAAACCGATGCCGGTTTAGGCACCCTTTTCCCTGTTGTCAAAATAAAAAGATCCTGTACAACAGTAGAACGAATACAATCTGTCACTTTCTGTTTATCGAATAAAATTTCTGTTATACCGGGCGAAGCGGGTTCATTGAAAAATTTATTCAGGCTTGGACGACGCATATCACAATCAATAATCAAAACCTTCATACCCAGTTCAGCATATGCAGCACCCATATTCCCTGCAGTTGTTGTTTTTCCCTCACCTTGGCCGGGACTCGTAACCATAAAAATTTTATTCGACTTCTCCGGATCCATATAAATTGTATTGTTTACCAGCCTCCGGTAGCTCTCAGTATTGGGTGAAACATCATCAAATGCAACAATCAGGTCTTCCGGAATTTTTTTCTCTGTTGATTTTTCTTTCTTTTGCTTCTTTTTGTGTTCACGTTTGACTTTTTTGTGGTCATAAATCACAGATAATAGCGGAAAAGGCTTACTCTTCAGATCTTCTATGCTTTGAATTCGTGAGTTTAACTTTTCCGTTACGCTAAAGAGACCGACCGGTAAAACCAAGCCCGCAAAGAATCCTGCCAATAACCATATCTCTTTTACAGGTTTGATCGGGTTAGCTGGCACGGCTGCCGAATTAACAACATTACCTACACTGCTTAGTGCCTGTTCCCACAATACAACCTCTGCATACTGTGTTGACAGGGCTCTGAACATCTCTTCGTGGGTAGTTATCATGCGCTGAAGTCTGGCCAACTGGATCCTGTTCTCTGGTACATCGTCCAGAAAAAGACGGATGTTATTAATCCTTTGATCCAGGGCGACTACCTGAGTCTCAAGTTGATTTCTTTGTATGCGTAACTGTATGAGGCTACTTTGAATATTGCCAATTTCCTGGGTGAGGTTGCCATCCCCTCCACCTGCAAAGCCTGATGAATCAGGGTTTATACTAATCAAATTTTCTGTAAGTCTTTCAATTTCCTCTTGCAGATCTGCTATCTGCCTGTTGATTCTGCGAAGTTCCGGTTCCGAATTTTGATTTTCTCTCAGCCCGGGATTATTGGAAAGTATAATAAACCGGCGTGTTGTCAGCTCCGCCAGCTCTTGCTGATATCTTGAAATAGTTGGGCCAATAGCTTCTGAATATTGTTTTGCTAATCCCGGACGTATCGCCTCTATGCGGGCTTCATAGTTCCCGATTGCAGAATTCACGGCCTGCAGTTCTATCTGTTTGGCTTCTTTTTCAGCTATTAAATCGGATAGAGCATTTACACTGGCAGTTGCTTGCGCCTCCAGTTGAATGAGTTCTTCCTCATTCATGAATGCCCCCAATTGATTCTCTGCTGTATTCAACTCATCTTCTACTCTTTGCTTCTCATTTTCTAAAAATGTGAGAGCTGAACTTGCTGAAGCTCGTTTTTTGGAATCTGACCATTCCAGGTACCGGTTAACAATCAAATTTGTAAGCCTTGCCGACTCATAGGGGGAATGGCTTTGTATGCTGACTTTTAAGAAGTTTGCTCCTCGTTCAACAGGTTCAATATTTATTTTCCGGCTAATTCGGGACGCCAGTGTTCGCAGGTCTACTAAAGTTGAATCAACAGGATACTCTTTCCACAGTATTGGATAGATTTTACCGTCCGGCTGATATTTAAACGATTTGATTTGTTCCGCCACCACTTCTGTAACTTCAGAGGACCTAAAGTTATAAATTTCACTTTCCAGTGATTGGTTCGAATCCTGATTGTACATAGACAAAACAAGGTTTATACCCTCATTGTCACCGGGGAAATTATTCCGTTCCTGAAACAATTCTATTGTGCTGGAACTTTCATAAACGGGCATCAGATACTCAAATGCTATGTAATAAGCGCTACCGGTTATCATTAAAACTGATAATATGATAATCCATTTTCTTCGCTTTATTAAAGAGATCAAAGCCTTTAAATCTATTAGATCTTCCTGATGTGGTCTTTTCATTCGATTGTTTAATTCACTCATTTCTTCCTCATGCCATCCATTATGGCTGTTTTTGCGGTCAAAATCTTTTAATGGAAACCGTTGATTACTATTAGTCATTAATCTTAATTATTTAGTCACTCACCCTGAATAAAGTTCAGGGTAAAAGAAAAAGAGATTTTTTACAGAAATCCTTTCGGGTAACTCAATCATTTAAATTTCTATCAAATTAATGATAACTAAATACTGAAGTTAACTCCCGGTCATTATTTTTTTATAACACTCCTATCATAAAAACGGTGCTGAACCTCCCCTTTTTTATCAGGGATACCCGAGCTATTTTTTTTCAGTATAAATACGACTAAAATAGACTACTTCAGGGCAGAGCCCGGAGCAATCAACTTAGAACCTACAGTTTTTTTGGTCAATATGAAGTTTATTTTGGAGCGTCTCTCAGCCGGCTGGCGGAAGGCAATGGGGGATGATCAGTTATGTTTCAGAAACAAGTTCAGGGCATCTCGAAACTAAGATATTATGCCCCGGCTCTCCCGACCACTGTCGGAGTCGCTTCCGCTCCGCCAGCTGGCGTTAGACTTCTATCTTTTCCGACATAGAGAATCGGAAATATCAACCACTTATGATTAAACCACTAAGAATTAAAAAAGTTTAATTTCTATCAAGCGGCCCCTATATGTATAATTGTATATAACCATGCGGAGGCAGTTTCTGATTTATTAAAAAACTTTTATACAGGAGATATCATATAATGGAAAAAAACAAGTATACAGCTTTAGGGGTATTTATAATGTGGGGAGTCTTCGGATTTTTGGTCTCCTGTAATGATTACACAGGAGTCGAGATTAATGAAACGCTCGATGTGATTCCCGAACTATCAGTTATTGACGGTGCTCACAACTCCACCGTAATAGTTAACAAGGGTGATTCCAGGAACAGTTTTTTCACCCTGGAATTAAGTAACATTGACTTCAACAATGTTATAACAAACGGGGAAAATGAAGGGTGGTGTATTGCCTGGGATAAACCAATCAACTCCAATAATGGCGTTTACGAAGAAATGCCTCTTTTATCTACATTTGGTGATAAAACCTTTAAACCGATTAACTATTTTTTGAATATAAGAAGCAAGATGAGAACGGAAAATCCATCTATGACTTATCGCGAAGAGCAAGTTGTAATCTGGATGCTCAGGGACTTTCCAGAGTTTGATCTCGAAAAACTCAGTATCGAAGAGCTACCCGGTAGATTGAGAAGCGGTGATCAGCCACTATTTGATATAGAGATCGTTCAGGATGTTTATAATACAGTTAAAGAAGGAGTGAATACGTTTGAATATACCTCTGAATTCACTCAGGTTTATGCAGTGGTTGTTGAAAATGCAACGGAAGATCAAACGGTCTTTACCGTGGCGGGCGGAACCATGTTCGCATTTGGCGATGATTCCGAGGGCAGTTTTGAATGTAACACTGCTATTGAAATCACCCGTTGGGGCTGGGTTTTTGAGTACGTACTGGATGGCGGGCCCCAAAAACACGATTATCTCGTTGGTGCCGGCGATGAGACCTGCTCACCGTACGACAGCGGCGGCGAAAAGGCGGGCGCACTGACGGTGACAGACAACAATGATATCCTTACACTGAATATCTCAAATGACGGTCTACCCTATCTGTTCAATGACCCGCATTTTTGGGTCGGTTGTAATAGAACAGATATTAATGATTTAGCAGGAC
This sequence comes from Rhodohalobacter sp. 8-1, assembly GCF_038150125.1. Taxonomy (NCBI): domain Bacteria; kingdom Pseudomonadati; phylum Balneolota; class Balneolia; order Balneolales; family Balneolaceae; genus Rhodohalobacter; species Rhodohalobacter sp. 8-1. The sequence continues at coordinate 5,257 of NZ_JBBVMF010000034.1, forward strand.
AGCCACCTGCACATTTTCCATATCCGGAAAACTTTGACGAAACTGCGAATTTCACTGATGAAACGTTTGAAATAGATATCTCTAGCTACGGATGTACAGGAAGTATTTACATTTCCGCTCACGTAGGTAATAACTAAGCCCGGGGTTTCATCTGGAATTATTCCATAATTCACATCGTTAAGATTTTAATGACGATCTGAAAATGTAACAATTATCCTTATTAACATGAGAAACAGCTATATATGTTTGCCATAAAATTTATGATTAGCTGGTATTTTTGACTAACATTTCATTTTAAAAGTACTATCTGAGTAAATCTTTAAAACAGAATAAGATAATCACTATCACTGTTGTCAAATTATCCTACAAACCCTCTATATCTATATCAGAACCTTGATTTGATTATAATTTCCTTAGACTGATACCGGATTACTTAATCAAAAGGCTAAAAAAAGATTTTTATGGTAGGTCGTCGGTCGTTATGGATACAAAGAGAGTATAAGGCTATTAATACAGGCGAATAACATCTCGGTTTAAAAATTAAAAATTATCTGATATCATTTCACTGCTTCAATAACCACCATTGAATCTGCCCACCAAGTGTCCTTAACATTTTGCGGTATTTTCAATGATACTACGCTCACATTAAAAGAAGAAAAATACTTCAATAACAGGTGTTGATGCTCTCTGCTTAAGGACTGTATTTCGTTTGAAAAATACGTAAAAGAGCCTCCAGGTTTTAAATGTTCTGATGCGTAACTAAAAAAATGTTCCGCAAAGGTTATGCTGGCATTTACGTATTCCATATACTCGTCTTCATTTAATGGATATGTATGGAATAAAATACCGTCATATCGTCCCAAATCATCTATGGTATCTTGCCATAGCCCATGAACCAATCGAATATCTTTATCCGTGTACGTTGCTTTCCATGAATTAAAATATTCATCAATAACATTATCGTTACATTCAATTATAGTGTGTGAATCAATTGAGTATTTTTGAATCATGTCTGCTGAAACACCTCGACCAAAACCGACCTCCAGAATATCACCTCCTCCTCTTGTTATGGCTTTTGCCATAGCTTCCATCAAAGGAATTTGCCAATCTTCCATAATCTCTTGATCAGATAAAAGCGCCTGTTCACGATCTGTAAAACCAACAAAGTCATTCGCTGATGTTTCTCCGGGGACAAAATTTTTAGATTGTTCATTTAGCGCATTTAGATCTGCACAAAATTCCTTGAGCGCCCTGTTTACCACGGCATTGCGCTGTGTTTCTTTTGGGGGGTTAATGAAATGATCATCTTTAATGTCTAATGAAACGTCATATGCTTCTGTTCTTTTTAGTCTTTTCATAGTTCTTACTTAGCCAGTTAACCTGATTGGTATTCTTAAGTACTTGACGATTTTACAGATTCGAAAAGTGAAATGAAGGCGTATATTTCTTTACACTTTTTTTAAGTGAAGAACGTGCATTTTTGTATCCGGCATCTTCCAGTCTTTTTAAGATTCCAAAAAAGAAGAAAGAGCGGAATCTCTAAATTCGAAACAACTACTCATGATTTTGCCAATGAACTACCTCGGGCCAGAGCCCGCGAGGTATCAACTAAGAACCTATAGCTTTTTCTCAATATAGAGTTTATTCTGGAGTGTCCCCCTTTGAAGGGGGCAATGGGGGATGATCATCTATGTTTCAAGAACCAAAGTTCAGGGCACCTCGAAGCTAAGATAGTCATCCCCCAGCTCTCCCGACAGCCGTCGGGATAGTTTCCCCCTTCAAAGGGGGGCTTTTATCTCTTTCCGACCCAGAGGGTCGGGGAATTAAACCACTTATGATTAATCGAGATTCGATTGAAGGATAATGGCAATTGAATCGCTATACCCTGCAATGGTTGGATGCTCAAACAGTTCACGCAAAGGAATTTCTAAACCAAGCTGTTCTTCCATTCGGGAGGTTATCCGAATGGCGGCCAGCGAATTACCTCCGAGCGCCAAAAAGCTATCAAATACGCCAATTTCTTTAATTTGGAGGACATCTTGCCAAATTTGTGAAATCAATACCTCTATGTCATTTCTTGGTGCCTGGTATGTATTTCTGTTATTATTATAAAATTGTGAGTTGGGATCAGGAAGTTTTGCTTTATCTGCCTTTCCATTCTGTGTTACAGGTATTTCTTCCATATGAATAAAACGATTTGGAATCATATAGGCAGGTAATAATCTTGCAAGTTCATTTTGTATTTTTTCGTCATCTATACGGTTTCCAGTGTAGTAGACAACAATACCCTTTGATAAAAGTGACGGATCAAAGTTGTACCCTATTTCATCCATCATTTTATACACTTCCTCTTCATCAATTTCTTCATTGATTTCCTCAATTGATTCCTTTCTGGTTTTATGCCCAATTCTCACATCCCAGCTATAAGGAAACGCATAATTACTGTAGCCTTCCTTTTTTTTATGGACATAAATCCCTAATTGATTAATGAGGCAGTTTGTGCTTCTTCCGGTATCAGTGGGTCGTTTCCATCCTAACGTTTGATCAAGATATTTATACATTTCTGCCAAACTGCTGTCACAAAAGCGATAAAAGTCCACGAATTCAACCTGTTCAAACACCTCATCAGTCTCAAAAATGGAAACGTCAAGATGCTCTGAAACTGCATCATTTATCCGATGGTATTCTTTACGAGCTTCTAAAATGATTTCATCAATATTCTCAACACTTGTATTACTCTTGAATAGTTCTTCGCTTAGCCTGGTTTCAAAAAACTGACCTCTTGATAAGCCCGTCACAATTACAGGAATATTTTTCTTCAAAGCTACATGTGTACTCAATGTATAAATTGCTTTAAAACAACCATTGCAAACATTACTGTGGCGCTGTAGGCTATCCACAAAAATTTCGTTCATAGCATCAGTGGAATCAATTAATAAGTCCACATTCAGATCATTACAAATTTTGCGTGCATTATCCAGTGCCTCCTCTGAAATGAATCCATTATCAAAGTTGTAGGCCAATACACGAAATCCCAATTCTTTCAACTTCGCTAAGGCATATGTACTGTCTTTACCACCACTGAGAAGCATCATGCAGTCATACTCGCTATTGCTTCGCTTTCGACCCTCAATCAATTCCTTAAGATCATTCTGGCTGCGGAAATAATGTGCCACTTGCGCCTGATAGTCATCAAAATTTTGGCACAAAGAGCATACACCATCCTCATTATAGGTAATAGATGGATAATTTGATGGTAAACCACATGACGTACAATAGAATAGGTTATCAGTTCTGTTTCGAATTTCGTTATCCCAAACCATTGCTACTGTTTGGTTAGATTCGGTGAGTTTAGCAACTGCTGCTTCTATCTCCCCAAGTTCTATTCGATAGCCGTTGAGTTTAACCTGGTCATCTTTTCTGCCTAAAAACTCAAAATTACCCTGTTCGTTGATTCGAGCGAAATCGCCTGTTTTATATAATCTTTGATTTGGAAATTCCTCATGTGAAATAAACTTTTCCCGGGTAAGCAAATCATTTTCCAGATATCCTTTAGCAACACCGTCACCCAACAAATAGATTTCTCCTATGGTATTTGGCAATACAGGTTGTAATTCAGTGTTCAATAAAACGGCATGCATGTTACTGATCGGCTTACCGATTGGAACTTCAGAACTAACATCTCTCGCCTTATTAAATTGGTGGATTATACATCCTACTGTAGCTTCTGTAGGGCCATATTCATTATAAATGTCTAAGTCCTGACCATAATGTTCCTGAAACTCCGTGGCCAGTACCGCTGAAAACGGTTCTCCACCCACAATGAGAACTTTCAGGCTTGAATTAGGCAACAGACTGTTTTTCACTAACTGTAAATGGGTAGGAGTTGCCTTAATCAAGTTTAGGTTCTGATTGTTAAAAACAGTTTTTAAATCAACAATATCTTCCTTCTCCTTTTCAGGATAAATTGTGCAAGTGCCACCTGAAATCAGTGGCAGGAACAATGACGTAAGGGTTAAATCAAATCCGATAGATGTAAACAGTGGTGAATTTACCGGCTGCTTATTCAAATAATCATCATTCGCCCAAAAGATATAATTCGCAAATGAATGATGACTAATTTCTACTCCTTTTGGTTTGCCTGTACTGCCCGACGTGTATATCACATACATTGAATCATTTGAACTTATTTGCTGCAGGTTAAAACCTGATAAATTCTGACCTCTGATATCTTGAATAGTTCCTGAATCAATACTGAAGGCTGCATTTGTATTATCCTTTATGTACTCTACTCTTTTTACAGGTGAAGAAATTGGGATTGGGACTGCACAGTTATTATTAAATAGTACACCAAAAAGGGCTGCAACATAGTCTATGCTTCTCGGCAAATGGAGAACAATTTTCTCTTTGGGCTTAACTCCTATGGACTGTAAATAAGCAGCTACACGAGAAGCTTTTTGAAATAACTCTTTATACGAACATTGCAAGCCGCCCTGTTGAAGTGCAATCCTATCCGGGTGAGTATCTGACTGATGAAGAAAATCATCCAACACATTTCCTTCGATTGGATTAAAGGAATAAGAAAGAAGGTTTTCAGTGTTTTGAGTTAAACGAAGCTCATTCAGATCCTGTAAAGGATCAAGAGTGAGCTCATCTAAAATAGCATTGAGGTATGTGATGAAATCATTTCGGTTTTTGGTCGAAAAATATTGATCATTAAAATCGATACACAGATGAAACTTACCTGTTCCATCAAAATCATGAATTTGTACGCGAACCTGATCCGTTTGATCAATATATCCATTACTCAACCATTTTGAATGGAATTCAATATCGTTGAAAGTTCCAAAAGACTGATTAGCATAATTCAGTACAATATCAAAGCCACTCCTTATTTTAGCATTAGTGGCGCCTGGTTTTGCATATTTCAGTAAATCGAAGACCTTACCCTGCACTTTCTTATGAAGTGTTTGAAAACTCTCCTTTTTTTCAACATTGATGTTAACCGGAAAAAAATCCAGAAATAAGCCTGTCGTCTTTTTGAACTCTGGTTTCACTCTGCTGTGCAAAGGAGTACCGATTCTCAATTCACTATTAGAAGAAATTTTATAAACGACAGAGAAGAGTGCGGTCATAAACAGCTGATACAATGTCAGCTCTTTAGTTAAGCTTTTAAAGTCTTGGTGTTCTGCAAGTGTTGAGAGTCTTTTGGTAAGACTTTCTCCTAAATCGATATGCTCTCTTGTGCAGGTGCTTACTTTGCCAGGCTGCAACGGGAATAACTCAATTTTTTTTGATGGTTCTGATTTTTTCTCCCAATGCTTTACCGATTTTTCATTATCCAGCTTATTCTCAAATGTTATATAATCTTCAAACTGTACTGTTTTGTTTACGGCCTTTTTATCAAAATAAAAGGACTTTAAGTCATTAAAGTATAACGTAAAGGACCAGGCATCAGTAATTATATGGTGGATATTAAAAAACCAAATACTTTCATCCTTCCCTTGTAACAAGACAGAGTCAAAGCATTTTTTTCCCAAATCAAATTTTTGCTGGATACGGTTTTCCAACAAATGTTGGATTTCAGCTTCAGAAAATTTTTCTATATCAATCACCTCCAGAGTTTCTGGCTGATAATCCTTCACATACTGGACCGGCTTCTCCTGTTGTTCAACAAAAACAGTTCTCAATGATTGATGAGCCTGCAATAGTTTATTAAATGCCACATTAAAATGAGTTGCATCCAGTTGTTGATGAAATGCAAACTTGAACGCTACATTATAAATCGGGAGATCTGGCTGCATCTTTTGCCCTAACCAGATCAATAATTGCTGTGAAGTAAGTGTCGATCTTATATTCGTCAATCTTGCTTTGTCTTTAAATATTGTTCAATTGCATTCAGGTTGATAAAGTTTTCAATAACTATCTCCCCAGGCGGGATTTTTACATCGGCTTCATCTTCTATAAAAGCAACCAACTTCATTATTCCCATTGAATCGACGATGCCTGAGCCAAGCAAATCATCATCATTCGAAATGGATAGGTCTGCATCACTTGCAATATCAGATAGAATGTATGCTTTAATTCTTTGAATCATAAATTGTACGTATGTTTTGCGTTAGCTTCTTGTAGTCTACCTTACCGGCCGATGTCCTGGGAAGCTTCTGAGTTTCTAAAATTAACTTTGGAATTGAGTATTTCGGAAGTGACTTTTGAATTTTCTGCTCTAAATCGTCAAGCAATGCTCCCGATCGTAAAACCACAGATGCAAAGATTTCATTAACGCCTTTGAGTTTATAACTGTAACATGCAACCTGCTTTGCGTCATCATACCTTAAAATTGTTTCCTCAATCTCATTTAATTCTACCCTGTAGCCTCTTGTTTTTATTTGCCTGTCTTTGCGCCCCATAAAGTGTAGTATGCCATCCTTATCCTCTTTTACAAGATCTCCGGTTTTGTAATACTTTTTTTTTACACCCGATGCGCTATCAATTTCAAGAATTGACTTTTTAGTGAGTTCTTGGTTATTCCAGTAGCCAACCATCATTGTGGATGAATGGATCATCAATTCACCTACATCTCCTTTTTTTACTTCTACACTATTTTCATCTAAAATTAAATGATCAGTGTCATTCCAAACTTTACCCAGTGGTACCGATTCGTATTTTTTTTCTTCTCCCTTTTGGTTATAAAACGTGCATTGATTTACTTCTGCCGGCCCGTAGACATTAGAAAAATGGGCATTAGAGCAGTGATCCATGAATTGATTCAATTGATGAACTGGAAAAGGCTCACCCCCAAATAAAATCCATCGCAGAGAAGAAAAGTCTCTGTTATGCAGATCACCTCTTTCTAAAAGTTGTTGTAAAACCAACGGAACAGAATACCAGACAGTAATTTTTTCTTGCTCAATCAACTGGCTCAAACTTGCAGGAAATACTGAATATTGTTTTCCTAAAATAATACACTTGGCTCCTGCCAGAGGCGCAGTGAAATATCCCAACGTGCTCATGTCAAAATGAAGCGGAGAATGGTTAACAACAACATCGGATTCAGAAATGTTATACAAAGCTTTGCTTAGTTTTGCATAGCTGAGTCCACTGTAATGTGTATGCATGATCCCTTTAGGAAAGCCTGTAGTACCGGATGTGTACATGATATAGGCCAAATCACTTCCCAGGATTTTAATATCAGGTAAGTGATTTTGAACTTTATTCAAGCTTTCCCATTTGAAAAAAGAGTGAGACGTGTTAGGTAAATGAACACCTAAGATTACTACTTCTGTGGAAATTGAATCCAGGACAGGCTTTAATTTATTTGCAAGACTTTCCTCACTAATGATATGTTTAATTTTACAATCATCAAGAATAAACTGTATTCGCTCAACCGGAGCATCCATGTCAATAGGTACAAATACACCGCCAGCCTTAAGAATACCATGAACAGCTAATGCACTTTTTACATTGCGGTTAAGAAAAACACCTACTCGATCACCCTTTTTTAAATCGTTGTTTATTAAAAAATGTGCAATTTGATTTGTCCTTTGATCAGCCTCCGAAAAAGTAATTGACTCACTTCCAGATTGAAAAGCTGTGTTGTCTGGCACTCTATGAGCCGATTGAGAGAGTATTTGACTAATTGTATAGATCATTTACAATTCAAGCATTCTTGCAATGATATTTTTTTGAATATCAGAAGTACCCGCCAAAATTACGGACCCCACTACATCTCTGAGGTTTCTTTCAATTCCAAACTCGGTTACATATCCTTTTGCTCCAAATATGCGGATAAGATCCATACTATTTGAAACAGCAGATTCACTCAACAGTAATTTCAGCAGAGCTGAATCCATGGGTGCAGTTTCTCCCTTATCTTTCAACCAGGATAGTTTGTAGAGTAATAATTTTGATGTTTCAAGGCGTAATTTCATTTCCGCAATTCGATGACTCACTGCCTGAAACTCAGCTATAGATTTACCAAATTGCTTACGTTCTTTAGCATAAGCAACAGCACCCTCAATTTGCCGTTCCATCGCTCCAATAACAGAAGCCAAAATAAAGCACCGGTCGTATTCAAGAGAATAATTTGAAATGCTCATTCCTGCCCCTTCTGCTCCAATCCTATTTTCGATAGGTACTTTACAATCGTTAAACGTGATTGTGCCAAATGATGCAGTACGCATTCCCATTTTTTCTTGGTTTTCTGAGGCTTCATATCCCTCCATGCTGCTCTCCACAATAAATACAGAAACACCCCATTTTCCCACTTTCGGGTTCGTAAGGGCAAAAACAATGGCTATACTTGCGTTGGGAGCCAAAGTCACCCAAACTTTTTTTCCATTTAAAACATAATAATCACCTTCTCTTGTAGCTGTAGTTTGCATATTGAACACATCAGAACCGGAGGCCTCTTCCGACAAAGAGTGACAACCAATCCAGGAACCATTGCTCAATTTGGGCAAGTATTTTTCTTTTTGCGCGTTGGTTCCAAATTCTGTGATTGTCATCATTACAGACCACATATGGGCATTTAAGGCTAACCCCAGACCATTGTCTAAGCAACCATAACCCAGCCCAATCAAAGCTAAAACTGCTCTCTGTAAATCAACTTTTTCAAAACTACCTCCATATTTAGCTGGTGCAGCTAACCCCTGAATGCCAAAATCAGCACATTTCAGCCATAAATCTTCAGCAAAAACGCTTTCTCGGTCACGTTGTTGTACATTATCATTTAAATGATTTTGTGCAAATTCTTTTACTTTCTTCTGATATTCTAAATACTCTAAAGGAAAGTCAAAATTCATCCCTGTACCTCAACCTTTAAAAATTCATAGGGGTTTTTTGCATCTTCAGGTACATACTCAATCTGCATATACTCTCCGACATCGTGTTTTTTTGCTAAATCCATAAACAAGTTAAAAACAACCATATCTTCTAATGCCCATCCGGTGGAATCAAAAACCGAAACCTGATTTCTAAACGTTTCATATTGTAAAGGATATTGTACGACTTGATACAGCTCAGGACCAATAAAACCTTTCAGTAGCTGCTGACACTCGCCTTCTTGCAGAGCTTGTTCCAGAAAGTCTGGACAAACAAATGCATCTTTCAATAAATCGACAGGCAATTCCACTTTGCCGGGAAAATCCGAGCCTACTGCATTAATATGTAAATGACTTTTTGTTATCAAATCTTGAAATAAGGGACCCTCTCCTATTCCTATTGAAGTTTGGCTGCAAATCACATCACATTCCTTCACAATTTCTTGAATGGAAGAATCTATGATTTGGCAATTTATGTTCAGGAATTCTACCCGATCTTTAAAAGTTGCTTGAGAATTCGAATCAATATCAAAAATCAACACCTTTTCAATTGGCAGTACCCTTGAAATCGCGTGGATTTGTGTTACAGACTGTGCTCCACACCCAATGAGACCTAAGATGCCACTGGATGAATGAGCTAAATATTTTGTCGCCACAGCAGATACCGCACCTGTTCTTAATGCCGTGGGTAAAACACCATCCATAAGGCCTTGTAAATAACCTTTAGACGTATTATAGGAGGAAATCGTAGACGCAATGGTTGGGAGTTGATATTTTGCGGGATTATTAGGATGATAGCCTACCAGTTTTATAACGATATCTGAGCCTGATTGGTAAATGGGCATCCACTCCACTAAACCCGGGTCAGGTAATTTGTAATTAAAGCCTGAACGAACGGGAATTTTTAACTTGATATGATCATAGTTTCGAATTTCCTCTTCCAATCTATGGATGAGCAGATCCATAATTTCATCAATACCAACAGTGTAAATCAACTTTTGAAGATCTTTCTCTTTAAGCAGTAAAGTTCGAGGCATCTTAATGATATCATTAGTTAAAAGTAATTAACTGTCCTGAAAGGCAAATCCGTTTTTAGAATACTCATCTGATGTTCATGAACCATTTTACCGATTGATTTTAGTCCGAAAATGTGGATTTAGCAATTAAATAGATTTATAATTTTCTAATCAAGAAAGCCATGCAAGTAGTTGTAATATTAAATATATATAGATGTTAATTATCACAAAACATCAACCCTTTACCTTACCTCTACTTCTCATTTATTAATTACCGACACTTCATACCCCCTTGATTGGTCTACTGAATCTGAGATGGATTCGGCAACACCATACCCAGGAACTAATTCGACCAAATTCGGATATGGCTCCATTATTTATACTTGAAAAGAGACGTTGTCAATAGTGATTCGGGGAATCAAATAAGCTAATAACACCGATATGAAGCGATATAATTTATTTTTCAACCGTATCCGCTCACTCAGAAAGATGCATAGAATAACAGTTCTAATTTGTTTAGGAGTATTTATTCTAGGCTTTTCCGACGTAGTGTATTCTCAGAATGTGGGATCAATTACAGGTACTGTAATAGCGGAAGTCAATGGTGTACCTTTGCAAGGAGTAAACATTATTATAGAGGATACAAGATTTGGAGCAACCAGTTCAGTAGATGGAGCTTTTACAATTGCAAATGTTCCGCCTGGTAGCTACAATCTACAATTTAGCTTTATCGGATATCGAGAAAGAACCATTACTGTAGATGTAACTTCTGATGCAGTGACAAGAGTAGAGATTGCACTGTTCGGCCAATCAACTGAAATGCAGGAAATTACTGTTGAAGGGCGTGCAGTTAATTTAGTGGGCGTTTCCGAATCGGCCTCTCAGGGTAAAATAGGCAGGGCTGAGTTGGCTTCACGTCCACTGCTAAGGACCGGAGAGATAATGGAAACAGTGCCCGGTTTGATTGCTACTCAGCATAGTGGGTCAGGGAAGGCAAACCAATTTTTTCTGAGGGGATTTAATCTGGATCATGGCACTGATTTTTCTGCGTCTTTAGAGGGAATACCCCTTAATTTACCTACTAACGGCCATGGCCAGGGATACCTGGATCTTAACCTTTTAATCCCTGAACTGGTAAATACTGTTGAGTTCAGAAAAGGTCCCTACTATTCTGAAGTTGGTAATTTTGCCACGGCTGGAAGCGCTGATATCAATTTGGTTAAAAAGCTTAATGGTCCAGTGTTAAAAACAGAAGTAGGAACGGATGAGTATTATCGTGGTATGTTTGCAAATTCTTCCACCATAGGAACGTCTGATACAAATCTTCTTTATGCCTTTAATGCAAAATATTATAATGGTCCGTTCGATGTGCCTGAAAATACTTCACAATTCATTGGTGTTGTAAAACTCTCGGGAGGAACAGCTTCAAATGGGTACTCAGTGACTGCACTTGGGTATAGTAGTGACTGGAATGCGAGTGATCAGATTCCACGTGAAGCGGTAGACTCAGGGTATATATCAAGGTTTGGAGTGGTAGATTCTACGGATGGAGGTATGACGGATCGTTATACACTGATCGGTAATTTGTGGAGATCAACTGATTCGTATGCCAAGACAAAAGCTACTGTATATGCTAGTTACTATCGACTCAACCTCTTCTCAAACTTTACATATTTTTTAAACAACCCAGACCGTGGCGATCAATTTGAGCAAGCAGATCGCAGGATTTACGGGGGAGCCCGTATATCTCACGAGTGGTTTACCAATTGGTTTGGTAATCGAACGGTAAATAAGGTAGGAGCAGATATACGACATGATCAGATACTGGAAATAGGGCTATACAGTACTGATTCACGTCAACGGTGGGATACAGTTCGCGATGATATTATTGGTGAAAGTAGTGTTGGTATTTACGTTAAAAATGAAATACAATGGACTGAAAAGCTGCAAACTAATCTCGGATTGAGAGCAGATCTGTTTCACTTTAATGTTAATAGCAACATTGATGTTAACTCTGGCACTGAAACAGATATGATTTTTAGTCCCAAGTTTAATGTGATACTTGGGCCCTGGAACGACACCGAATTTTACTTTAATTCGGGCATGGGCTATCACAGTAATGACGCCCGTGGTACAACAATTCAAGTTGACCCAGTTACAAGAGAGCCAGTTGAAGCTGTAGACCCTTTGGTGCGTTCAAATGGAGCAGAAATCGGTGTTCGAACAGCAGCTTTTCAGGGCCTGCAAACCAGTCTCACATTATTCTATCTTGGTTTAGATTCTGAGCTTGTGTTTGTTGGTGATGCAGGTGGTACTGAAGCCAGCGATGCCAGTGAACATTATGGAGTGGAATGGGCTAATTATTACCGACCAGCGAATTGGCTAAAATTAAACCTGGATATCGCATTGACCGAATCACGATATAAAGACGTAGCCTCAGACAGTGACCAAATTCCGAACTCAATTGGACGAATTGTAACAGGAGGGCTAACAGTCAATCCCACAGGTGGCTGGTTGAGTAGCTTCCGTTTACGTCATTTTGGGCCTCGTCCATTAATCGAATCAGGAGAGATAACATCGGATGCAACCACACTTTTAAATTTTAAAGGAGGATATAATTTTGGAAACGTTCAGTTAGAGATGGATCTATTGAATATTCTCAATAGTGCTAATACAGATATAAGCTACTATTATGATTCTCGCTTTCGTATAGACGCATCCTCAGAAATGGCCGACATACATTTTCATCCGGTCATGCCAAGAACGCTTCGAATGTCGATTAACTGGAGGTTCTGATGAAGAGATTTTCATTTAATGATTGAAGGAATCCACTAAGCAGCTTATGTTACTAAATTCATATTAAAGCAAGGATGCACTTGATGAGGTCATTGATCAAAATACTCATTCCTTCTCTAATGAATTATGAGCTTGCTCAGATTACATGCTTTGGCAAGTGAAAGATTACAGATATGATCTATGTCTTTTGATGGATTTATTTAAAATGACATAACATTTCAAGAATTAATTTCTAAAATTGAAGCTCTATACCATTTTACTAATTGACATAAATTCAGAATATGAAAAAAATACTACTCATTTTAAGTCTACTAATAATTCCTAATCTTGCTGAGGCACATAACCCCGGTCAAAGCTATCTATACTTTTCAACGTATCAAGATCGCATTGAAGGTGATTTTCAAGCTAAAGCTCAGGAATGGAATGAGGCTTTGGGTACCAATCTGCCTAAAATATTTACTGTAGCGGATTTAGAAGCAATTCTCCCTCAGATAAAAAAATATATACTCGAGAACGTATCTGTAAGTTCAGAACTTGGTGTGCATGCCATTCAATTTACTGAAGTAGATATATTAACCGAAACCGCATCGCTGGGAACCTTTTCGAGAATATATTTTAGATTGCATAACATCACTAATATTCCTGAAAAGCTGGAAGTTACATATAATATGTTTTTCGAGAATGACTCAAGCCACAGGGCACTTCTTTTACAAGCATACAATTGGAAAGCGGGTATCCTCGATAATGAGAGTGTATATTCGGCAATCTTTACACCCGGTAATACAACTCAGGATCTCGATTTATCCAAAGCCACAACCTGGAACGGCTTCATCTCTATGGTTAAAATGGGTATCTGGCATATTTGGATTGGTATCGATCATATTTTTTTCTTAGTGGCTTTAGCTTTACCTGCAGTGGTAACCCGTTTACCGAAACGAAAATCAGTAATAGAAGTTTTTACTCAATGGAAAGGGGTTGAAAAGTTTAAACCTGCATTTTGGTACCTCGTCAAAATAGTTACTTTTTTCACTATTGCTCATACGATTACATTAAGCCTTGCTGCTTTAGGAGTTATTAGCCTTAATGCAAGAATTGTTGAATCGATTATTGCACTTTCTATTGCATTGGCTGCCCTTCATAATATCATCCCCATTTTTAAACACAAAGAATGGTTAATTGCTTTTGGATTTGGGTTATTTCATGGTTTCGGCTTTGCCGGTGTATTAGCAGAAAAAGGATTGAGCGGTGAATATATGGCACTCACCTTATTTGGTTTTAATTTTGGTGTAGAAGCTGGTCAATTGTTGATTATACTCATGTTTTTCCCTGTCTTATTTTTAATGAGAAAAACAAATGCCTATTCCTACTCTGTAATTTTTGCATCAGCAGCTTTGATTGTATTATCACTCATTTGGACCTACGAAAGATTTTTCGATGTCAACATTCCCATAAGGGCAATTGTAGGTTTATAATAACACCCCGCTCATATGGATAAGTCAAAGCTCTTAGCAAAATGGTTGCAACAAAAAACAGTTGAGTCTGAATCACTGACAAAAAAACCGGAAGGGAGTCCTAATCTATTATCCTATGGTCAAAGGAGGTTGTTTTTCTTACAACAGACATATCCGAGCAATCCATTTTACAACTATTCTGAGTTGTATACACTCCGTGGAAACTGGGATATGGAAAAATTCAAAAAATGTGTGGTTGAGGTATGCCTGTTACACGACATTTTTTTCCATAACTTCAAATTAAACAGGGACCATGAACCGGAAATAGTCATAAATCAAGAAAGAGATCCGGTAATAATTGAGCATGTAAATCTACCGGATTTATCAAATGATAAAAATTTAGACGAGTACTTTTTCTCTAAAGGAAGATATCTATTTGATCTTGCTGAAGATGTATTATTTCGAGTGACTATAGTTACAATATCAGACAGTGAACATCAGGTATTGTTTACCCTGCATCACATCATCACTGATATATGGTCAATGAGAATTTTTAGAAACCAATTGTTAGAGTTGTATGAAAAGCAAACTGGCTTAATAGATAAGAATCTAATCCGGGAAATCAATTATGATTATTTAGATTATAGCTACCATCAGAAAAACACACCCATTCCTGAACAAGAAATTAACTATTGGAAAGAGAAGCTCTCAGAGCCCCTTGATGAGATGGCTCTGCCAGTAGATCAAAAGCCTTCAGAAATAACTCATAATGGTAATCTAAAGACCTACCCTCTCCCACTTGAGCTTTCAAAAAAAATCAAACAGTTAGCAAGAGAGCAAGAAACTACCTTATTTACTCTTTTCTTATCCGCCTATAACATCCTATTACATCGATACAGTGGAGAAAAGACCATCCAAATCGGTACACCGATCAGTAATCGTAACCAGAAAGAGTGGGAGTCTATCTTTGGCTTTTTTATTGAGACTGTTTTACTGCAAACCCATATTGAATCAAACTCTTTATATAAGGAGTATTTACAAGAAGTTAAAGAAGATGTATTAGAAGCTTTTGATCACAAAAAAGTACCCTATGAAACTATCGTCAGTCATTTGTCTACTCATAGAGAGGCACATAAAAATCCTTTGTTTCGCTCTATGTTCCTATTCCACCATAAAGAAGACGAAAAGCAACCCTTACCAGGTTTACAGATGGAATATCAAACTCTGAACATCGGAGTAGCAAAGTTTGACTTAACCATTTTTGTAGAAGAAGATAATGAGAATTTGAGCATAACGTACGAATATGCTACTGATTATTTTGAGGATGAGACTATTGACCGAATGCATGAGCATTACCACGCATTACTACAGGATATAGTTACCGATCCAAATCAGAAAATCAATGATCTGAACATCCTCAATGAGGAAGAAATTTCTCAGTTTAAAAATTGGAACGCTACGGACTTCGAGGCCGAACCCATTCCGATTGACAAAGCCTTTGAAGAAATTGCTTTGAATAACCCAAACTCGATTGCCGTAACAGATTCAAACTCCAAACTGACCTTTAAAGAGTTGAATGAAAGAGCAAATGCTCTGGCGAACACAATTCAAAAACTTTCAGAACCTAAAAAACGAATTGGGCTTTATTTCGGAAGGCAGTCTGACATGATAATTGCGATGTTGGGTACCCTGAAAAGTGGTTGCAGCTATGTACCACTGGACCCATCTTATCCAAATGAACGCATTCATTATATCATTGAGGATGCAAATATTGATTTAGTAATCACTTCATCAAATTTTACTGATGATCTGGACATCGACATTGAAAAAATTGAGATTGAAAAAATTGGATCTTCTCCTGATCAACCGCTTAAAAAGACAAAAACTGTTTACGACGAAGCTTACGTAATTTATACATCAGGCAGCACCGGCAAACCAAAAGGAGTTAGCATCTCCCATAAAAACTTGTTCTATTCTACATACGGTCGCCCTCTGTTTTACGAAAACAGTAATCCTACGTGTTTTCTACTGTTTTCTTCCTTCTCTTTCGACAGCTCAATTGCAGGAATCTACTGGACGCTTTTAACAGGCGGTAATTTATTAATTTCCGAAGAAAGAGCAGAACAGGATATACAACAGGTAGCAAAATTGATTCAGCAGGAAAAAGTAAGTCACATTCTGCTTTTGCCAAGTCTGTACCAAGTTTTATTGTCAGAAACTCACCAGCTATTGTTGGAGAGTTTAGAGATTGTGATGGTTGCCGGGGAGGTCTGCTCAGCCAGTACAGTTGAACAGCACTTCAATAATCTTCCAAATACCAAACTCTACAATGAATACGGGCCCACAGAAGCAACGGTGTGGTGCCTTGCCCACTGTGTTTCTCAGCAAGACTCTGTTGATCGTGTGCCAATTGGTCGCCCGATACCAGGCTCAAAGGCATACATTTTAGACACAAACAACCATAGAGTACCAGTTGGAGTGATTGGAGAACTATTTATCGGCGGCGAAGGAGTCTCAAATGGATACATTGGAAATGCTACAGCCGATAATAATCTGTTTATCGAAAATCCATTTGACAATGGAAAAATCTACAAAACCGGTGATTTAGCATCTTATAGAAAAGATGGAAATATCGACTTTCGGGGTAGAATAGACGATCAAATAAAAATCCGGGGACACCGGGTCGAATTAAAAGAGATTGAGCGAGCCCTCACGTCAATCAAACAGATATACCGGGCTGTTGTAATTTTTGACGACAGTAAACAACAATTGTTCGCATTTTTTATTCAGGATCAAACCTCTCAAATAGATAAAAAAGATGCGAGGAAAAGGCTGAATAAATTATTGCCTAAGTACATGGTGCCTTCTTCTATACTACCGATCGAAGATTTTCCTCACTTGCCAAATGGAAAAATTGATCAAAAGCGACTAATTGAAATGATTTCTCGCCCTGATCCAGTGAATAAAGAACCAACCCATAAAAAACTGACACCGATCGAAGAAGAGCTGATCGACATCTGGAAAGAGATTTTAAACCAATCAAGTATAGGAATTAACGACAACTTTTTTGCCTTGGGTGGAGATTCGATCAGCAGTATTCGCATGGTTTCAAAGGCAAAAGCAAAAGGGATACACCTCTCCCCTACACAAATTTTTGAGACACAAACCATTAAAGACATATCCTCTTTTTTGAAAGAAAAGGAGAATCAAGTACGTCTTCCTGAAACCACTTCAGTAGCTCCCCAAAGTCCCATTCAAAGATGGTTTTTTGAGTTTTACACAGATCATCCTAATCATTGGCATCAAATTTTAGAGTTTGAAACTCAAATTCTAAAAACAGAAGTTGAGTGGAAGCAACTGTTTAATTCTATTCTACAAAGGCATCAAGCTTTACGATCCTGTTTTAAGGATGATGTACAAATTTTTGCTGATAAAAAATCTGAATCAATTACCGATAATTCCTTTCATTTTTTTCAAGAAGGTGATATACGTGAGCTCACTAAACCAGTGATACGACAAACCGAAATTTCAGCAGAAAATCTTTTTCAAGTATTAATATTATCAGAAAAACAGACAACTACTGTTCGCTTAATTGCTCATCACCTTATAATCGATATTTTCTCTTACAACCAAATTCTACAGGAGCTCAGTACAGCACTTTCAAATGAAGTAGTTCCACAACAAAACTATCAATGCAGCCAGTTTTCCAATTATCTTGAACAACTATCTCACGAAGATTTTTTCAATGACGAACTATCCTTTTGGGAATCTCAATATTGTGAGCAAAATTTTTGGGATTCTTTTTATCAATCGGACATCAGAGAGAAAGATTTACAACGTCAAAACCTTGTTCTTACAAAAGAGAAAACAGGAGAGTTAATCCAATTTAGTCAGAATTCAGAGTACAAATTGGAAGAAGTCGTTTTGTCTTCCCTCCTTTTTGCTATAAATCAAAAACTTAACATTTCGGAGATCCTGGTTGGCTTAGAACACAATGGTCGAGAATTACCCAATAATATATCTTTTTCAGATTCTGTAGGTTGGTTCACTTCCTTTTATCCAAGAAAATTTACGATTCAAGAGGGAGAAACCAAGGTCTCACAACTGATCCAAACTCTACGTGAAACACCAAACTTTGGTATTGGTTTTGGCGTGTTGAAGTACCTCAAGAAAGTAGAAAGCCTGCAAAGTTTCAACCGGTTTCCGATAACTTATAATTATGTCGGGAAGTTAGAAACACAAAATTTTAACCTTATCGATTCATATCAATTTATATTTGATGTAGCCAAAAACTCAAATAGTAGAGTGTACAGCCCGTTTGATTTTTCTGCAGGTATTGTAGGGGGGCAATTACAAATCAATTTCCGGCATCCTCAGGAACTTTATTCTTCTGATGATGCAAAAGAGCTTATGAATAACGTTAAACACCAGTTGTTTACTACTTTAGAAGATCTTGAGGTACATAACACTGATGGGGAGAACAAGAGTGATAATGTAAGTGATTCTGACCTCGATGAATTATCAAAACTGTTTGAACTGTAATATCATAGCATGACTAAGGCTAAATTAGAAGAAGTATTTCCTTTAACCTATAATCAGAAAATTTTACTATTTCATCACTTGTCAACCAATGAAGATAGTGGAATTATTCAGGTAAAATGTACCATTGATGGGAAGCTCAACCAAACAGCATTTACGAAAGCCTGGGCTGCGGTAGTCAAACAGTATGATGTTCTGCGTACATCTATTCAATGGAAAAACTTGAGTAAACAGCTGCAAGTAGTTCAAGAACATGCTGAATTAGAAATAGATTGGATAGACTTAGAAGGAGAAACTGATTTAATCGATTCGTTGGAGAAATATGAGTTAAGCGATCGCGAAAAAACTTTTTCTCTCAGTAGGGCTCCTGTTTCACGGATTTCAGTTTTCAAACATACTGATACTCAATATCATCTTTTATGGACTTGTCATCATATACTGTTAGATGGATGGTCAAGCAGGCTTATCTTGCAAGAGGTTTTTCGATACTATGATCTCGTGATCAACGGGGATGAATTGACTATTGACACATCTATCCCCTCAATGATAGAATATTTAAAAGCTATTGAGAAACAATCACAACATGATGAGGTCAAGAACTTTTGGAAAAATCAAATTGATGATAAACTATTTCCTAACAGAATCGCCAGATTTCATACAGAAAATCAAGCTAAAGACAATTTTAAATCCATCGAAGCTTCTATACCACGTAATGACCTTTTAGACTTTGCGAAAGAACACCGGTTAACGCTTACTTCACTATTACAAACAGCTTGGTTACTCACTTTAAAATGGTTTCGTCAGAATAACCGGGTCGCGAGCGGCACAGTGGTTTCTGGTCGGGCGTTTGATTTTCCCCGCATCGAAAAATTAGCCGGTTTCTTATCTAACGTTTTACCAATAATTCACCAGTTTCAACCTAACCAAAGCTTTGTGGATGCAGCAAAGCAAATTCAACAACACCATGCAAAGGCCCGAAAGTATGAGACTATCAGTATTGATCGTATTAAAGAATGGTGCCATTGGGAAGGTAATCCTAGTCTTTTTGACACATTATTGATCATTGAGAATTTTGCGAAAGATGAAATTGCGAGTCAACATTTAAACATCCGGAACTATAAAAGTGGATTGACCACAACCTACCCTATAACTATGGCAGTTGTTCCAGGGGAAGTCATCAAATTGCATTGTGTGTGGGACGATAATATTGTTGATAAGAATCTGGCCAAACAGTTGCTCAACACTTTTAAAGAAATTTTAAAAGTAAATGGTGAGCAAAGAATCGATCACATTTCTCATGTACTAGGTCAACCGCCAACAATTGATATCAATCAAGATTCAGAACATCAACGCTCTCGAAATTTTGTGAGTGCAACGACACCCACTGAATTAGAACTCACGAAAATATGGCAACATGTTTTGGGCTTAAAAGTAATTGGAATAACAGATAATTTTTTTGCTCTCGGAGGAAAATCGATTCAGGCTTTGCAACTGTTCCGAGAAATTGAAAAGAGTTTTAACAAAACGTTGTTGCCATCTGTTCTCATTCAACATCCAACCATTCATCAGTTGGGAAAATTAATAGCTGACGATAAAGAAGAAGAATTCAGTTGTTTAGTTCCCCTAAAACCAAATGGGCAAAAGCATCCATTGTTTTGTATTCATGCGGGTGGTGCACATGTTTTTTTGTATAAAAAATTGGCCGAATCATTTGGTGAAGACTATCCGGTTTATGCTATTCAGCCCAAAGGACTAGATGGGGGAGAAATGCACCACAGCATAGAGGAAATGGCACAAGACTATCTTAAAGAGATACAAGCCGTTACCAACAAACAAAAATTTTATGTGCTGGGATACTGCTTCAGTGGTGTTGTTTGTCTTGAACTTGCAAGAATAGCTAAAGAACGAAGCTTAGAGGTTGAATTAATCATCGTTGACTCAGCCAATTTGCCCTGGTGGCAAAAGCGTAAGCTACTTGACACTAAGGGAGACCTGATATTAAATGTTGGGAAAAAAATATTGGGAATGGGATGGCAAGGAATCTCACGAAATGTTAAGAGAAGAATAGATCGAGTAAATGTAAAGTATAGAGGCAAAACGGACGATGTTGT
The DNA here is from genome assembly GCF_038150125.1 of Rhodohalobacter sp. 8-1. Lineage (NCBI taxonomy): Bacteria > Pseudomonadati > Balneolota > Balneolia > Balneolales > Balneolaceae > Rhodohalobacter > Rhodohalobacter sp. 8-1. Next base: position 25,992 of record NZ_JBBVMF010000034.1, read on the forward strand.
GAAAGAAGTTACTGTAAAGTCAGAAAGCGACACGGATCATCATTTGGAAAGAATAGGGCCAAATATGATAAGATTAAATAATCAATACCACTGGAATCCTATTCAAACCAAGGTTCATTTGATTCGTTCTAGTGAACATATAAATCTTCCAGAAAGAAATTTTCACATCGACATTTGGGAAATTCTAAGTAAATCCAAAATATCTACCTATCAAGTTGATAGTAAACACAATAAGATCTTTGAGGGTAATTCTGTAGTAGAAATGGCCAAAACCATTGAAAGAATTATTGGGCATGAAATTGAATAATAATACCGTTCATATCTGGGTAGTGAATGCAAACGGCAGTTCATTGCCTAATTTTCTTTCTGCAGCAGAAAGGAAAAGATGGAACGGGTTCTTTTTCTCACAAGACAGGCAAACATTCTACCAGTCTCATAATGCTTTGAGACTTATTCTATCCCACTACCTTTCTGAAAAACCAGGCGAAATTGAGTATGAATTGACATCATATGGCAAGCCGTTTTTAAAAAACAAGAGTATACAATTTAATTTAAGTCATACTGATAGAATGGCTGTAATTGCTGTTACTGCAGACGCACAAATTGGTATCGACATAGAAAACTTAAATCGAGATGTGGAGTATGATGATTTAGCAAAACGTTTTTTTTGTGAATCAGAATACCTGAAACTAGTAAAAACACCACCTGAAGAGAAAAGGCATGCCTTCTTCAACTGCTGGACACGCAAAGAAGCATTTATAAAAGCCGTTGGCGAAGGATTGAGTTATCCACTTAACGATTTTGAAGTGACCTTGCTATCCGATGAGCCTGTTCAAATAAACCACATTCAGGATGATCTTTATACCCTAAAGCAATGGATGTTTGATAGTAAGAACATCGATGAATACACTATTGCAACTGCTGTAAAACGTCAGAATTCCAATTTTGTATATCGAGAGTTCAATTTTAATGAATTGACAGAATATACATCACCATAAAAATTGCTTTAGACAATTCGATTATTTCAGAAAACTTGGCTTTTTTTAATTTTGGAAATAAAAGGAGATACAGGACGAATAGGAATTTTGTTAAGCAGAACCGCAAAAGTTAAGTAGTGCTTCCTCAAAATTTCACACCTGATCGGGTGGCGAAGGCGGAGAGGTTAAGCACAAGCAGGGTGGCAGCGATCCAGGTCTCGGATGTACCCTGAAGTTTGGCCTTTATTTGGTTGAGCGAAAGCGCCTGTTATGCATTGCCGATGCGCCCTTCAATGTGATTTCGTTCGGCATATTCATCGCGCTGTTTTCTCTTCTGGTAAGCGCTGAGTTTGGGTTTTGGCCCTTTGGGAAGGGCCCTTCATTGACCGGCAAAAAAAGGGCGGGATTAAGCTCCACACGATGATTAATGTGCTTGAGGATGTCCCGCAACTGGTTCACTTTAGCTCGGCGGCTCGCCACGATCACACACATTTGAAGGAGCTATCGTTGCCGGAAGGATCGTTTGTGGTCTTTGACAAAGGCTATACCGATTACAGCCAGTATCAACTGGAGCAAGGACACCGTCTATTTTGTAACTCGCCAAAAAGACAATGCCGCCTGGCAGCCAGCCGGCGAATACGATATTGCCGTGTCGGTTGATCCCGGGGACATTAAATATGAACAAATTATCCTTACGATTGATGGCCAATCTATAAGACTGCGCCGCATTGCTTATTACAACGCCAGCCAGGACAGGACCTACATTTTTCGGATCAACAACCACCGGTTGGCCCCGGATAAAATTGCAGAGATCTTTAAAAACCGCTGGCAGATTGAATCTATGTTTAAACGGCTCAAGCAAAACTTTCCGCTGAAGTATTTCCTTGCTGACTTCCAGAATGCCATTTGAGATTCAAATTTGGGTGAGCTTGATTGCTCAGCTTTTGATGCTGGTGGTTCAGCGAACCGCGAAACGCAGGTGGGTTTTTTCCAATAAGGTCGGGGTGATTCTGTATCACCTGACCAGTTACATAGACTTGTTGGATATTCCGGTGATACTGACCCCCCATTCCGGGCATATTGACCCCCTAAGGTTTGGATTTC
>NZ_JBBVMF010000035.1:0-22936 GCF_038150125.1 Rhodohalobacter sp. 8-1
TAATAACTTATTGTTTTATATGTACTTGAGTGGGTTTAATTTAGAATAATGGGGTAACTTCTCTGAATTTTTAGGTTTTAGTGCTTAGTTTGTCTGTGTAGATGCCTAAATACGGTTGAGATAGATTTTCTACATATCACTCCCTCTCTCCCTCTCTCCATCTCCCCCTCTCCCCCTCTCTCCCTCACTCCCTCTCTCCATCTCCCCCTCTCTCCCTCACTCCCTCTCTCCCTCACTCAATCTCCCTCTCCAATGCAGCTCCTTGCAGGTTAAATAATTCTAAGCGGTTATTACTTAATAAATGATGAAGTTTGTGCGATAATAAAAAAGCATGAAAGCAACGGAAGCAAACTTGCATGAGCGCTGCGTCTTTTTAGCTAAACTATTTGTTTACTTAGAATCCGAACAGATATTAAAAAAATTAAGCAGGCACAAAGCCGTCAATAAAATTAGTTGGAGCAGTATATTTTGTGGAATAGAGTAAAACATAAGCTAGCACAAGAAGCCGATTCAATGGTTCTTGCGATTAAAAAAATATTCTCTTCAACTGTATGGAAGAACACGTATGACGTATTGAAGAAGAAAAAAATTGTAGCCTACTGGTGGAGAGGAAAAGAGAATAAAAATTGGGGCGATAAGATCAATCCTTTGTTAATATCCTGGCTATCCGGGAAAGACGTAGTTCACGTTAATGATATCATTAATTTTAGATTCATTCCCGTGCATACATGTATCGGCAGCGTGATAGAACACCTCAGGTTTAAGGGTGTTCATATCTGGGGGACGGGAATTATTTCTGAGACTTCGAGTATTAGAATCAAACCCGAAAAAATACACGCCGTCAGGGGGCCAAGTAGCCTGGCACGATTGATGTCTGAAGGGTTTCACTGCCCGGAGATATACGGAGACCCCGCACTTCTTCTCCCGAAATTTTACGCTCCCAACGTAGAGAAAACAATTGAGCTGGGTATTATTCCTCATTTTAAGGATAAAGAGAATAGTGATATCAAAAGACTCCAAAAAGAGGGAGGAGTAATCATCGACATTTTTGGGGGGGAAACAGAGTTTATTGATAATGTATGCCGGTGTAAACGAGTTGTTTCCAGCTCTCTTCACGGACTGATTGTTGCAGACGCGTATGGTATCCCCTCAAAATGGATTAAGGTTTCTGGTAAAATTTTCGGAGGGGATTTTAAATATGGGGATTATTACCGGTCTATAGGGGTTAAGAATGAGGGACCTTTAATAATCAAACGTAGCACCACAGTCAACGATTTATCTCAGGGCTGCTGGGAAAAAGAGATGAGGATCGATCTTGACCAGCTACTTCACAGCTGTCCGTTTTACGAAAACTACCAGATTGATGAGATAGTTGTTCCCCGGAAGACGCCGGACCTGGAAGTCTATCCATACTGATGAACACCGGTCTATAATTTGCCCGGATTTTGATCCGGGGCAGAGTTTGATTGACTTATGAGTCTTTCAACATTTGTAAATAGAGCAAATTGTACTATAACCAAATAAACAAAAAGATGATTGTATCTCAGCCTGTTATTAAGGGTGCTGCTAACGGAAAAATAAGATATACGGTGAATGTGGATTCGGAAAATGGAGTCAGTTCACTTTGGTATGAGGTGGATGAGCCTTTTGGCGGATTCATGTCTGAACAAAGCGATGCAGCACTTGTAGCGTTGCTAATTCCGGCGATGAATACAGGTGAAGATATTCACTTTAAGGGTACTGTGTCGAAAAGATTGTATTTTAATTTAAATGATCGCTTACAGCACATACTGCAGATCGTGATGCCGTGGCTTAAACGAATTGAAATAGATTGCGAAGGGTTAACAACTGCTGAAACGTCTCCAGGAGGCGTTGCTACCGGATTTTCCTGCGGAGTGGATTCCTATTCTGTTCTCGCGGATTATTACTACTCTGATACAGTGGACGGGTTTAAAATCACCCATCTTTTTTTTAATAATGTAGGGTCTCACGGCAAAGGCGGTGAGCAACTATTCAACCACAGGTTCGAGCAGATTCAAAAAGTTACACAAAAGATTGGGCTTCCTTTAATTCGTGTGAATTCCAATTTGAATGAATTTTATGACGATGAAAGACTAAGTTTTATTCAAACTTTTACGCTCAGAAATGCTTCTGTTCCATATCTTCTGAATAAAATGATCGGTCGGTTCTATTATGCATCCGGGTTGAGTTATAAGGGTCATCGCATCCGTGAAACTTACTCAGCAAGTGAAAGTGAAGCTATTATAATACCTATGTTGTCCGCAGTTGGTTTGGATATGGTGACTGTGGGAAGCAAATACAGCCGCGTTGAAAAAACAATTCAAATTGCCAAAATTCCGGATACGTATAGCACACTGGATGTCTGTACGAGTAGTGAAAAACTCGACAAAAATTGTTCGAAATGCATCAAATGCATGCGTACAATGCTGACATTAGATCTTGCGGGTAAGCTGGACCTTTATTCGGAAGTATTTGATATTGAGACATTTAGGAAAAGGAAAAACGGCTATATAGCACATGTTCTAAAGGGGAGAAATTCACTAGATAATGAGATTATACAGTATGCGAAATCGATCAATCACGCTTTTCCCGCTTCAGCACACCTAAAGTCTGTTCTGAAACAAATGGTTGGAAAGGATTGACCGACTGAACGCCGGCTCACCGAACAACCATTTCTAACCTCAAAGCTCTTCAAAAGGGGAAATATGAGATAAGAGTTGCATAAAACTCAAAATTATCCTCTGTTGTTCAATCCGCTTACCCTATAACGCGGTGTAGGCCAAAAATATACAAAAAGCCTGCACTTACGAAGTTATCGTGATAGACCGATAACAGATATTCAAGCAAAAAATTTTTTAGAAATGAATTATAGTAATCTTCAATTCAGAAGACAGTTTGTAATAACTGAACATAAGACAGATACTTTCGATCATTGGCAGCATGTCAGGTCAAAAAATTTGCATATGTATGCGCATCCGGACCTGGATGTGACCACTGTAAAGTCTGACGAGCTTGACCGCTCATTATCGTTAATCGGATATTTTATTGATCCGGAACAACCCGGTAAAACGAATGAGGAACTCCTGGTAGAACTCCTGCAACACAGCAATACGATTGAACAGGCTACCGATTGGATAAAAGGGCTCTCCGGGCGTTTTGTTCTCATGATTCAGAACGGAGACGATGCTGTAGTTCTCAACGATGCATGCGGACTCCGGACCGTATTCTATACGGAATATGAAGAAAAGATATACATAGGTTCTCAGCCTACAATTATAGAGCAACTCATACCTCTGAAGAAAGGAAAAAGCTATCGTGAGTACTTATCTGCAGAGCACTCTTTTCAGGGGCAGGATTGGTTACCCAGCGGGTGTTCACTTTATGAGGGTGTACACCACCTGGTTCCGAATCATTATTTAAGCCTGTCTTCCCTGGATCAAACCAGGTTCTGGCCAACCAAACCAATTTTTAAGAAAAATTTAAATGAAGCTGCATCTGAAGTATCTTCGATGCTTAAACATTCAATTAGCGGATCCTGCCAAAGACAGACACTTGCTCTTTCATTAACCGCTGGCTGGGATTCAAGGATTTTGCTGAGTGCTTCCAAAGAGTGTCATAAAGATATCTACTACTACACACAGTTGCTCTTTGGGATGAATAAAAACACGGATGACATAAAGATTCCAACCACTCTGTCTGAGTTGTTAGGGTTAAAATATGAGGTCATCGATTGTAGAAGAGATCCGCCTGAAGGGTTTGAAAAAATCTATCTGAAGAATACGTATTTATCCCATACAGAAGGTTTGTACGGCTGGTATAACAGAATAGGTGGACTGCTAGAGGATTACCCGGAGCATCGTTTAAGAATAAGTGGAAACTGTACAGAAATAGCCAGGTGTTCCTACTACAGATCAGGAATTCATCCGGAAATCAATAGCTCCTCCCAGTTGACAGATCTCGTGAGAGGTTGGAGTAAAACCAATTTTATTAAGGAGGAAGTCGAAAATTGGTACCAAAAATCCGGTAAAGTGTTTGAAGAAAATGGACTGAATATTCTGGATATGTTTTACTGGGAGCATAAAATGGGAAGCTGGCAGGCCCAGCATCAGCTTGAATGGGATGTAATTCACGAAAGTTTTACTCCCTTCAACAACCGGAAAATCATTGAGACGATGCTTGGAGTAGATATTGAACTTCGTATTCGGCCTGAATGCACTTTTTTTGAAGAGATAATAACCAATCTATGGCCGGAGACACTGCAGCTACCCGTTAACCCGCCTCCCTCCTCGATTGATAAGTTTAAAGATACACTGGTCCAGAGTGTGAAGAATTCATTATCGGGTACCAAACCGTATAAAGTATTGAGTGACTTTTATCACGATATGCAAAAAGTATCATAAGGATCCATGTTAACCGGAGGTGGCTATGTCAAACAATCGCGTGTCGTGAAGTCTCTTTAGTTTATCTTCCCGAAACCCACTTCATGAGTTCTTTCATTGTTAAATTCAGCAGGTGCTTCCATTTACCCGGTCCACTCTTGCTCCGCACAATAAAGAGTGCATCGATGGAGATTTTGCGCCTGATATAGGGCTTTAAATGATTCGGCGCTATCTTTAATAGTTTTTTGTTGCCGTAGAGCTCCCTCTCCTTCATATTGGCCCTAGCCGGTGAATCGTCCAGGATTCCGGAATAGAGCCCCTGGGGCCATCGCCGGTAGACCGCAGTGATGTCGTCGATGTAGGCTACGTCTCCGACCATAATCAGGCAGTTGATAAAGAGGGTGTCATATTCATGGTGTTTTGAAAAATCTTCATACTGTTCGAAAAAAGGAGATGAGATAAAATCCTCTTTTCTGAACAGAAGGGTGGAGGTGGGGAAGGTTGAGCCCCCGTTCAGAATTGCCCTCCGGGTATCTACGGCTCCTTCTTCCAGGTCCTTGTAGTAGTCACTTTTCTCCCCGCTCATTTCGTTGATCACCGTTGCGTTCGTAAAGCAGCCGGCATACTCCGGGTTCTGTTCCATAAACCGGACCTGCTTCTCCAGTTTCTTGTCGTCGGTCCAGTAATCATCCCCGTCGCAGATCGCAATATATGTCCCGCTGGTCTGTGGCAGCAGGTGACTGTTGAAAATGTGACCCAATCCCCCCGGATGAGACCTGTATATGTTTTTCTCCTGGAAAATGGTTTTAAACATGTCCGGATGTTGCTTCTCATACTCCTGAATGATCTCCACCGTGCGGTCGGTAGACGCATCATCATGAACCACAATCTCAAACGGAAATGACGTTTCCTGGGTCAGGACAGAATCAAGGGTCTTCCCGATATGCTCTTCCAGGTTGTAGGTGGTGATGCAGACGCTAACAAGCGGGTGTTCAGGTTTCATTGAGTGTGGGTGGTGGGTGCTGGTTATTAGCTGTTGGTTATTTGTTATCGGTTGTAGATGCCTAAATGAGGTTGACGTTTTTAAACTATGTTGGGGCACGGATCTCCCATCCTTTTTAAGGAGGGCCCGGGAGGTGGTTAAGTGCCATTGAACTATTAATAGAGATCGTAAATTTGTTTTAAACTCCGCTTTAACCGTCGCTTGATGGAGGGACTTGCCGGTGACGAATCATTCCCCTATAAAATGAGAAAAATTTTCATATTCTTTTTTAAAAAAATGGTTTTCAAAATCGTGTTATACAGGTCTAGTGTGCAAAGCCCTCATCTACGATATCCGGTGAATATCATCTTCTCAATCTCATTAGATCGGGACGCAGCCTTTTCCCACATTCTGATAGTTGAGTAGCTACGAAAAGTAGCCACGAAGGCGCGAAGACCCGAAGGATCACGAAGAACACCGGGGTGATCGTATGACCGGTAGGCGTCATCTATCTATGCCCTGATGGTTATGCCTGTATGTTTCTATTTCAGGCTTTCAGCCTGGGCCCTTGCACCGATTCCATCACTACCTGTGGCGATGCCACAGGCTGCGTTGTGTCAGGCCTTCGGCCTGTTGAATACTGATGAGTTTCCAAAATTGTGTGCAGGTAAACGCTAGTGTTGTGTCATTGATGAAATGTCGTAAGCAACCTGTCAGCACCCACCGGATCTGACAGCGTTGGTTTTTGACGCTGACATCCCGACCGCTGTCGGGACGGAAAGCACCGGGAATGCTCAGGTCCTTATGCGACAAATGAGAATTGACATAACACTAGGTCGTTTATGAAACGTGCTCACATTAGAAATGCGAAACGATCTTTGGCTCCTAATCGTGCAAAGATGGGAGATCCCACATCGGGGTGCGGGATGACGTGTTTTGTTGGGAGTCCTCAACCTCAGTCTCGGCCTTAACCCAACCACCCCTTGCCCCTCCTTGAGAAGGAGGGGAGTTTTTCGAATTTCAGAAATTGGGGTTGGGTAAAAAGCTCGTTGCTTTTGAATTGTGCTCACGTTAGAAGTGCGAAGTGAATTCTAATCTACGGTTTGTGCTGAAATGGGAGATACCGGATCGGGGTTCGGTATGACGGCTTTTTTGGGAGCCCTCAACCTCAGCCTTAACCCAACCACCCCCGGCCCCTCCTTGAGAAGGAGGGGAGTCTTATGCTCCCCAATACTAAAACCGAACTCAATTAAACTTCCCTCACGGCTCCGCTACAAGTGCCATTTTCCGGAAGTCGCGGTTACCGTCAATCAGTTCGTCGTAGCTGCCCTGGTCGAGAATTTTGCCGTCTTTCATGAGGTAGAGCGTATCGCAGTTTTCGACCGTCGTGAGGCGGTGGGCAATCAGGATCACGGTGCGCTCTCCTCTCAGGGATTCAATCGCTTTCGTAATCTCTTTTTCCGTTACGTTGTCCAGGGCGGAGGTGGCCTCGTCCATGACAAGCACTTCCGGGTTGTGATATAGGGCCCGTGCGATCCCTACACGCTGACGCTGGCCGCCGGATATCCTCGTGCCGCGCTCCCCGATTATGGTGTCCAGGCCGTTCGGCATTTTTGCGATCATATCAGTGAGCTGGGCAAGTTCCAGCGCTTGCCAGACGTCGTCGTCGTTAACATGCTCCTTTGGGATTCCGAAAGCCACGTTGCTTCGGATGGTTTCATCAGCCAGATAGATCGACTGCGGGATATACCCGATATTTTTTTGCCAGGCGGAGAGACTTTCCTGGATATTTTTTCCATCTACATAGATGGTGCCTTCAGTAGGCTCCAGAAGGCCAAGTAGCAGGTCCACGATGGTAGATTTACCGGCGCCCGACTCCCCCACAAAAGCAACGGCGTCCCCTTTGGGAATTGTAAAACTGACGTTATCGAGGGCTTTTTCCGTATTTTCACTTCCCGGATAGACATATGTGATCTGTTCTGCTGTGATCTCGTTTTCAAGTCTGAGGGTCTGTTTGCTCTTCCGATCACGATTGAACTCACGGGAGGTGTCCTCCAGTTCCTTCATGTCATCGTAGAGAGGATCGAGCGCTACCAGGTTATATTTAAGTTTGGTAACGAGAGAGCTGATCTTCTGCACGGAGGGCATCAGGCGAACGGTGGCCATAGCAAAGAGTGTCAGAATCGGGATAATGGTATCCATCGACCGACCCTGCCACACCATCAACGCAGAGATCAGCATCATGGTAATCACCGCCGTGGTTTCCACCACCGGCTTGGGGATCTGCTGGATAAACCGTATGTATGCCATGAGCCGGGTGCTGGCGTAGGCTTTGTCGCTAAACGCTTTTATAAACTCAGGTTCCCTATTCAGGATACGGGCGTCTTTGATGCCGCCCAATCCCTGGTTCACTGCCTTGATCATTTCGCGCCGGTGCCCCTGCTCCTCCACCCCGGACTGCTTTACTCTTTTTTGGGTAAGGAATAGAAATGACCCGGCACCTAAACCGGATACTGTAATGACAAACAGCGTTATGAGAGGCTCCCAGGCAAAAAGAAAGATGAGAATTGATAAGCTCATGATCGCCTCACGGCTGATCTGGAGGAGGTTAATGAACACACCGTTGATCACCAGGTTCACCTCCTGTGAGATATTCCGGAGCAGTTCGGCTGTGTTGCGTCCCAGGTGAAAGGTATAGGGCGCCTGCATGTAGGCGCGCATCAGATTGTGGCTGACTATGTAACGGCGGTTAAAGATGAACCGCGCTTCAAAGTAGTTAAATGTAACAACATAGATGCTTTTGATGACAAAAACCCCCACCAGTGCCCCGGATCCCCACACCAGGAGATCCTGGGCAGTAGATATATTTAACAGGGAAAAAAGCCCCTGAAGCGGTTCATACGCCAGCACCTTTTCAGGCGAGGCCACGATGGCGACAAAAGCCGGTATCATACCGATTCCTGCAACTGCCAGACCGGCCGCAATCATCATCAAAATAAACAGAACGGCGACCTTGAACGGGTCGCCCTTGGGGAGTAGGTAAAATATTTTCTTTACAATTGTTCTCAAATCGTATTGGGTCGGGTTTACTGAAAGATACTTATTATCGTCAAAAATCTCTTTATCTATAGACTGTAAGGTAAGGCCTATCCGGTAAAATCCTCAATTTGAATCTATTAACCTATGGTTAAATTTTCAGACCGAAGATGAGAGTATTTTATAGGAGTATAAAGTAGTCCGGGTCGCCGACCCGGGGGGGATTGGGAGAAGTGTTGACGGGGCTTTTTTAAGCTCCTACCCATCACCGGGAGATGTCTCCATGCGCTCTCCGCCAGCGCCGCGAGGAAGTAATTCTTTGGCCGTGCGGCGTAAGACGGGGAAGGGCATGGTTGGGATGCTGATACGCCGCCTTTTCTTAAAGCCGCGCCCTGTCATCTCGACCGAAAGAGCGGAGCGAATGAGTGGAGAGATCTCCTTTTGCTTGGGACTAATGATGATGGGTTTTTTTAAGCTCCTTCCAATCACAGGGAGATGTTTCGACTCCGGTTTGAAAAGCACAAACCTTCGCTCAACATGACAGGTGTACTCATGCAAAGAAGCACGGCGCGTAAGATTCACGAGCAGAGCAGGGCATCCGGCAGCGCCGCGAGGAAGTAATTCTTTGGCCGTGCGGCGTAGGACGGAGCAGGGCATGGTTGGGATGCTGATACGCCGCCTTTTCCTAACACGACGCCCTGTCATCTTGAGCGAAACACAGGTGCTTTTCCTGTGTGTAGTCGAAAGATCTCCTTTTGCTTGGGACTAATGTTGACGGGGCTTTAAAGTAATTCTTCCAAAGCAACGGGAGGCATTCTGCCTCCTTCGAAAGAAGATCTGAAAAGGCGTTGTTTGAGATGGATCCAATCGACAGGAGATATCTCGACTTCAGCCCGCAAACCCACGGGCTTACGCTCGATATGACAGGTGTGGGGTGGGTACAGGAGCGGCGCATAAGTTTCACGATTAGACCAGGGCGCCCGGCAGCGCCGCGAGATGTGATCACTTGCCATGCGGCGTTTGATGGAGTTTTGCATGGTTGGGATGCTGATACGCCGCCTTTTCCTAAACTGCGCCCTGTCATCTTGAGCGAAACACAGGTGCTTTTCCTGTGTGTAGTCGAAAGATCTCCCTGTTCCGGGAACTAACGTTGATGGGGCTTTTTAAGCTCCTTTCCATCACCGGGCTCATCTTATTACCGCGAAGTAATCTGTCTCGATTCTGGTTCGAAAGACGCTCCGAGGAGACCGAAGCTGGAAAAAGTGTAAGGAGTAGGTCGATTTACGCTCATACTACCGGCATGCAAGTAGAGAAATATTTATATCACGTCTACATCGTAACCAACCGGCATCATACGGTACTTTATACAGGAATGACCGGCTGGGGTTTTCATAGAATATTACAGCATATCAGAAAAGAAAACCCGGGGTTTACGCAAAAGTACAACTTGAATAAGCTTGTCTGGTTTGAGGAGTATGGGGAAGTAACCGCAGCGATTGCCAGGGAAAAGCAGATTAAACGCTGGAGCCGAAAAAAGAAAGAGTGGTTAATAGAATTAAAGAATCCAGAGTGGAAAGATTTGTTAATGGATCATAAAAAAAGGTGATGTTTACTAATTGTTTTTTTTTGCGGCGTAGGACGGAGCAGGGCATGTTTTGGATACTGATACGCCGCCTTTTCCTAACACGACGCCCTGTCATCTTGAGCGAAACACAGGTGCTTTTCCTGTGTGTGGTCGCGCCGAAGGCGTCCCCTCGGGGAAAGATATCGCTTCGCGGGGAAAAGATGAGCCTTGTGCTCGAGACTAACGTTGACCGGGCTTTTAAATAATTCATTCCGATCACTTGGGGGTGTTTCGGTGCCTTCTCCGAAAGAAGATCTGAAAAGGCGTTGTTTAGGAAGGATCCAATCGACAGGAGATATCTCGACTTCAGCCCGCAAACCCACGGGCTTACGCTCGATATGACAGGTGTGGGGTGGGTACAGGAGCGGCGCATAAGTTTCAAGAGCAGACCGGGCGCCCGGCAGCGCCGCGAGGTAGTATAATTATAGATTCGTATACCTCAATTTCTCAGTCTGTCAATATTCGTTTATCTTGGAGTATGATTAAATCTTATTTGTGCAAAGAGCTTATCGTGGTAGGTGGGCCGAACGGATCTGGAAAAACAACGCTTGCAAAAGAACTCATTGCTGATCAAAATATCACCTATATCAGCGCCGATGATATTGCGTATGAATTGGCTCCTAAAAATCCTGAGTCTGTTCGTGTACAAGCAGGTAAAGAATTTTTTAGTAGATTAGAAGAAACCATCAGGAATGAAGAAAATGTACTTATTGAGTCAACCTTATCAGGAAAATCTCTTTTTTCTCTTATTGAAAGATATCAACATGAATATGATTATTCGGTAACCATCGTTTTTGTGTATTTAGCCAATGCAGATGTTTGTGTAGAACGTGTTGCCATCAGAGTAGAAAAAGGAGGTCATGAAGTTCCGGTTGAAGATATAAAAAGACGATTTTCCAGGAGTCTGTCTAATTTCTGGAATATGTATCGAAAACTTTCTGACAAGTGGTACTTATTCTATAATTCGGACGATAGTTTTGAAGAGGTAGCCAGAAATGTAGATCAAGAACAATTTGTGCTTGACGAAAAATTATTTAGTAATTTCCAGAAAATTATAGAAGACCATGAGTGATACAACCATACATAGCAAAGATTTATCTCCTCTCCTTACAAAATTAGGTAACCGGGGCGTAAAAAAAGCACAGGATGAAAATCATCGCCTCGGTATTGCCAATGTGTATTTTAAGAATGGTAAAATGTATTATCAGCTTCCAAATGGTGATATAACTACCAGGAAACCTAAAAACCATCCACAACTGTAACAGGATTGCTAGCAGTGATTTCTCATACCTGCCCATCACCGGTAGCATACGAGTCACGTATTTTTGCGGATCAACGCGTTAGCGCACCAGGCGAAGCGATTTCCATGTAATGAAATCTGCCTGTGTCCGGGACTAATTCTGGCATTGCTTTCTGAATATTACTCTTTGTCGGGACTGTTGTCTTTTCTGTCCCGGGTGTGGTTATGACGTCGCAGACCACCATCGGATGTTACGACCTGCTTTTTCTGAAATCCATCCCGATGGTATATTTTATGGCGTCGCACCAACCCCCGGTTGAAACCGGGGGCTATAAAATGGGTTGTCCCGTCCGGGACATACAGGTTGCTTTTTTGTATCACAGTTGCCGTATTTGGCGAGTCTGCTAATTTGTAAACCAGCACTCCCGCCAGCGCCGCGAAGAGCAATTGTGGGCCGTGCGGCGTTTGTCAGAGTGTTGCATGTTTGGGGTACTGGTACGCCGCACATATCCACCCCCGCGCCATTGTCATCTAAAAGAGCGAAACACAGGTGCTTTTCCTGTGTAGTCGCGCCGAAGGCGTCCCTTCAGGGAAAGATATCGCTTCGCGGGAAAAAGATGAGCCCTGTTCTAGGGACTAACTTTGATCGTGCTTTTTAAGCTCCTTCCTATCACAGGGAGATGTCTCGACTCCAGCACGCGAAATCGCGTGCATCCGCACGACATGACAGTAGCGTGAGGGTAAAGGCGCGGCGCGCATGGGTATGAGAAGTGCCGGATTACCGGCAGCGCCGCGTAACAGAGGGTTTTGCAAGTGAGCATACCTTGTCATCTGCCAATGTACATTAGGTTTCGCGCCAGCGCGAAACAAAAAGCCCCGGCAGGGGTGGCAGCTTGATAGCCCCGTACAAGCGCCGTGGTGTTGCCGGCGCGCAGTGCGGGGTTAGGAAGAAAAGGCATCCTATGACCCCGAGGCGGGAAGTTCAGCAGAAGCAACGGATAAAGCCGAAGGGGTGATGAATGCTCTAAACCATGGATCTTTCCATAGTTCATTCCCAAACATCGGGAGATGTCTTCCCCAGGGGTTGCCTACGGCGCGATTCCGGTTCGAAAAGCGCGAACCTGCACTCTACATGACAATGACTCGAAGAGTAATTGTGATGTGCTTCGTCCTTATGTTAACAGCACGTTTATATATTTAACGACAACGGGGACGTGTCTTTTTGGTGCCTTCTGATCAGGGCAAATAAATGATAATTAGTTAAAATTATAAATACTGGCATGTATTGTAGTTAAATCAAAAGTCACCCCTCTTTGCGAACGGAGTGAGTAGAGAGGGGCCGGGGGTGAGTCCCCGACGCTGACAGGAGCTATCGCGCGCTGTCAGGTCCTATGTTCCCAATCACCCAATCAACAAATTACCCACTTTTACCACTCTTCAAAATGACCTCCCGATACAGCGTATAAAGTGCCGTAAGCACGTGGTGATTCACCTGTGTGGTGTAGCGCCGCCGCAACGGGGCCAGATAGGGTTGAAGAGATTTGGGCCACTCTTTTATCTTACCTATCAGCGCTTCGGTATCTTTTGCCCTGAGCGCATAAATCTGGCTTAGCCCTTCATTCGCGTGTTTTCCCGGATGAAATAATCGGTTTAGGGGAACCAGTACCTGGTGGGGCAGTTGATGTTTTAAGGTTTCCTTCAGTTTGTTGGAGATTCGTCTTTCTACAGCTTCATGGGGTTTTTTTGCATAGGGGATACCCACCAAAGGCTTCACAAAGAGAGTTGTTTCGGCTGCCTGTTTATAGAGCCTTTGATTGGAGCGTCGCGACAGGTCTACGTCAAGCCAAAACTCAACCAGCTCCTTTTCCCAATAAGGAAGGCGCCAGCCGATGCCGTAAAACTCATAGGCCCGTACACTGTGACCGGTGAATTTGGTGTGGCGGTTTGCCCAGGAAAAATATTCAGAAAAAGAGAGATGAGGAATATTTTTTTTCTCTTCGATCTGTTGCAGAAACTGCTTTCGAAGACTGGCTGAATATCTTCCGGGTTTCCCGACTTTAACATTTTTATTGAGTAGTGTGCCCAGAAGAGCTTCTGTTGAAGCGTCATCTGGTCTGTCTTTTTCAACGAAATCGGTAATGAAACCCATTTGGTGTCCCGGTACTATTATGCTCTTTTCATCGATGATTCCCCTTGCGCTCAGTTCCTGAACGGCCAGAAAATCCTGCAGGTGGGGCAGGGAGTCACCGTTAAACGCATAGTCGATAAAAGAATCGATGGCACCGGTCTGATGCAGGGCCAGCCACTTCTGTTCTGTATACTCGACGAAGTCCCAGCGGAATCCCAATTTGTTGGCGACCTCCCGGCTTAAGTTGGACTGTTCATTTTCCGGAATTCCGTAAGAATAGCAGACCACATTTTTACAGCCGAGGCGGTACAGATAGTTGGCGATCAGCCGGGAGTCGATCCCACCGCTGAGCGGTATCACCCACCGGGTGGAGGCAGGAGCACTGTCGATCATCCGTTTAAACACGGACAGCAATAGTTCATCCAGCCTGTTATGAAGAATTTCGTCAGAAATTTCATTTTCAATAGCCCCATTGTAGATAAAGCGGAAATAGGTTTCTTTTTGGACCTCTCCGTTATTGGAAATCCACACGGTTTCGCCCGGCTCTACTGAGGTGACTTCTTTATAAACTGTCTGATGCCCAAATACAGAAAAGGTTGTCAAAAACTGTTCCATCGACTCCGTATCGGGTGTAAGGGACTGCTTCTCCACGGGGATGGAATCAGACAGTATGCAGCGTTCTGCCGTACGGATTAGATAAAGGGGATGCGACCGGATAATATCTGTGGCCGCAAATAGGCCGGTGTCATTTTTCAGGATGATAGCAAAATTTCCATTCGCCTTATTCAGCAGAGATCTCCTGATCCAATTTGTCAGATCTTCGCCAGCCGGGCTATGCCCTTCGAATAGGTTCCGCAGGGAATCCGATGATAACACCTGTTCATTCCCAAACCAGAGATAACCTCTGAAATACAGGTCTGTACCGGCTTTACCGTTTTTACTCCACCCATTCCACTTTAATAAGATCTCAGGTGCAGCCGATGTGTTATGGCTATCCTGAGTAGAATTATACTGGTGTTGATTCATTTTGAGAACGGAATTCCTTCTGTCTGGTGCGGTGCATCATTATAATTTAAGCCAAAGGTAGATATAAAAGGTATGGAATGATAAGAACTCCTGTCAGGATCTTCATCAAAAAAATGGCGCTACAGGAAAGTTTGTAGATGCATGTAATAATCCATTGTAAAGTCTCATTAAACCAAGTGATCAATAAAGAGATTATATCAGTCATTTTAAAGCAAAAGCCATGACCTATAATTTTGGAAAATTTTGAACATGTTCTGAGCGATTATTCACATATTTTGCCAACACACAAACTTTCAGGTAGACCCAAAAAAATAGATCAAGTGTTATGAGCATCACCTGGTACGGAAGTGGAATAAATCTTATGCGCCATTTTAGATTGACGTATCTTAAATGTTTTAATCGGAATTTAAATATAAGATCTGTAAGTTTTTCCTCTATATTTCTAAGGTTGATTCTGCATATAGCAAATCTAAAAGAAATTCTGCGACAAATAGAAAGAGGGTTTTACGCCGCAGGCATCCCATTTGTCGGCTGATTTTGTTCCGAAGGAATCACGCTTCGGCCGGCTGAAGGGGACAAACCCCTAAACCCGCAGAAACAGCGTGCAGACGGGTAGTAATGCAAAGCATTCAGAAAATATTAAAATCACTTTGGTTTTAAACTGATGCTCATGGGTAACTCGTTGAGTATTATTTATATTTGATACGATACTGCTTATCTTGAATTAAGAAATTCAAATTGAGGATTGGTAGGGGATGCTCTTATTTTTTGTCTTGAACAGAATACAGAGCTGGTTAAAATATTCAAGCGTTTCATGAAGAAGAAAATTTTGATTGTCAGCCGGGCATTTTTCCCAATGAATTCTCCCCGCTCGTTTCGCACCACGGAGCTGGTTAAAGAATTTGCGAGGCAGGGCCATGATGTAACTCTTTTGACCGTTAAAGACCAAGAACATCACGTAGCTTTTGAAAAAGAGCATGGTGTTACGATAAAGGATCTGGGGTCTCCCCGATTCAAGCCTATAGACTTGAAGAAAGGAAGCGGGATCAGCAGTTTGGTGCGTAAAGTCCTGCGAAGGGGACTTCTTCAGGCGTTTGAATACCCTGATATAGAGCTGATGTACATGGTGAAAAAAGCCCTCGAGAAAGAGAGGGGTTACGATCTGCTTATCTCTATTGCTACCCCTCATCCTATACATTGGGGGACTGCTTGGGCCTGGAGAGAAAAGAGTCCGATTGCAGATACCTGGGTGGCCGATTGTGGTGACCCCTATATGGGACTTGAGCTCGATACATTCAGCAAATGGTTCTATTTTAAATACCCCGAAAAAGCATTTTGCAGACAGTGTGATTACATAACTGTTCCCATATCAGACGCAAAGAGCGCTTACTACCCGGAATTCAGAGATAAAATTGAGGTGATTCCCCAGGGGTTCAATTTTGATGAGGTAAATATTGATCGATCTAAAGAAGTTCGAAACGACATACCCACCTTTGCCTATGCCGGGGGACTGATCCCCGGCGGAAGGGATCCCCGGCCGTTCTTGGATTATATAACAAGCCTTGATAAAAAGTATAAATTTATCCTTTATACTAAAAGCACCGCTCTTGTGCAACCCTACCTGGAGAGAGCAAACGGCCGGATTGAGATACGGGACTACATCCCCAGACCTGAACTCTTGCAGAAACTGAGCCGGATGGATTTCCTGGTAAATTTTGAAAACGCCACTTCTCTGCAGATGCCCAGCAAGCTGATTGACTACTATCTCACGGGCCGGCCGGTGCTCTCGGTGGACGGCGGAAACATTGACAAAACGGCGATTAACCAGTTCCTGGATGAAGACTATTCGGCAGCTTACCGCTATAACGGTGTAGACCGCTATCGGATTGAAAACGTGTGCCAACAGTTTTTAGAACTGCAGGAGCGTGGTGAATAGCGATGCATAACGGTAAACAGGGTTCTTACGCGTTTATTCTGTTTCTTGTTTGGCCCTTTTTAGCTGCGGTTACGGCCTTTAAAAACTACAGGAAACCTTGGGCGAAAAATATCTTTTGGCTCTTCTGTATTTTTTACGGTTTTACGTTTGCAATCGGTGCGGAAAGCCAGGGAAGCGATATAGTTAGGGCTGTAGAGCGAGTACAGGAGCTTCACAGCGTGGAGATGTCATTCGCCAGAGCTATAGAGTATTTCCAGCAAAGCGGAGAGATTGATGTGTTGCGGACCGCTATAGCGATAGGTTTATCTCGACTGACGGACAGTCAGCCGGTGTTTACGATGGTTCTGGCAGTTATTTTCGGCTTCTTTTTTTCCAGGAATCTTTGGTATATCATGGATCGGCTTGAAGGAAAAATATTTCCCATAACAATTATTCTTTTGTCATGTTTCTTCCTGGTGAATCCGATATGGAATATCAACGGGTTCCGGATGTGGACCGCAGTCCATATCTTTCTTTTCGGACTGCTACCTTATCTCTGCGAGGGGAAAACTAAATATCTCTGGGTGTCGGTTTTGTCTATGGCAGTTCACTTTTCCATGCTGGTACCCGTTGGAGTGCTTTTCGGCTACATTATGGCCGGGAATCGCCTGAATCTTTACTTTGGCACCTTTATTTTCACAGCATTTTTTGCGGAGCTGGATATTGGCGCGTTTAATAACTTAATGGAGGCGTACGCCCCTGAAATCCTCCAGGAACGCACATCATCGTATAGACAGGAGGATCCGTCCGGTGGGGGCGGGGGAGGAAGCAGCCGGGTCTGGTATGCCGTGTGGTACGGGCGGGCTCTTCAATATTCAATTATTGCCCTTCTGATTGGGTTGTTTGTGACGGGAAGGGAGTTTTTCAGTAGGAACCGCTCATGGATGAATCTATACTGCTTTACGCTTCTTTTTTATTCAGCGGCAAACGTACTGAGTTCCCTATCATCCGGGAGCCGGTTTTTCGTTATTGCAAATCTCTGTGCGCTGGCGCTGATTACTCTTTATATTCAGAACATACCCCGGGAAAAAGTAATGAAACGGTTTGTGATGGCTGTGACCCCCGGGTTTCTTTTCTATTTTGTTGTAGCATTCCGTATTGGGCTCTACTCCATGAGCGCGACGTCTATTTTGGGTAATCCTGTTATAGCCTACTTTATGTATGAAGAGTTTATGTCGATGAATGATTTCCTAAAATCACTGTTATAAACATGAAAATAGCGATTCACAAAAAAGAGAACGATTTCAGCTCAAAATGGATCAGATACTGTGTTGAAAATAATGTTGAATACAAGATTGTCAACTGTTACTCTAATTCAATTGTAGAGGATACCGCAGATTGCGATGCCCTGATGTGGCACTTTAACCAGGCTAATCCCAAAGATTATCTCTTTGCAAAAGAACTGCTCTACTCATTGCAAATGGGGGGCAAAGTTGTGTTTCCTGACTTTAATACCGCCTGGCATTTTGATGATAAAGTAGGGCAGAAGTATCTGTTGGAATCGATCGCTGCTCCGCTGGTTCCATCCTACGTGTTCTATGATAAAGAAACGGCTATGGAATGGGCTAATGACACCACCTTTCCCAAGGTGTTTAAACTGAGAAGGGGAGCCGGATCTTCCCACGTAAAACTGGCTGAAAGCAGAACAGAGGCGGTGAAGCTGATAAAAAAAGCTTTTGGCAAAGGGTTTAGTCTTTATGATAAATTTTCCAATCTAAAAGAACGCTGGAGTAAATTCCGAAGGGGGAAAACAAATATATTAAATGTTCTCAAAGGAGTCATCAGGCTTGGTTACACTACCGAATTTGCAAGAACTGCGGGCCGGGAAAGAGGATATGTCTACTTCCAGGAGTTTATACCCGGTAATGACTATGATATTCGGGTCATCGTAATAGACGGTAAGGCGTTTGCAATAAAACGGTTGGTGAGAGAGAACGATTTCAGGGCGTCGGGCAGCGGGTCCGTGTTGTATGAGAAACACCATTTTAATGAAGAAACAGTACGTCTTTCGTTTGAAATAGCGGAGAAGCTGAAAAGCCAGTCACTTGCAATTGACTTCGTTTATAAAAACGGAGAGCCAATGATTGTGGAATTAAGCTATGGGTTTATTAAGGAAGTTTATTATACATGTGAGGGATACTGGGACAATAAACTGAACTGGCATAAAGGCCCTTTTGATGCCCAGGGGTGGATGGTGGAAAGTGTATTAAAAGAGATCAAGGGGAAAAAAGGCGGAACGTATAATGTTTAGACGGATTAAAAAAAAACTATCGCCATACTATACGAATCTGCGAGGATGGCGCACCGATCGAAAGATCGTGGTGATTGAATCTGATGACTGGGGCAGCATTCGGATGCCATCACGAGATGTCTATGAAAAATGTTTGAAGGCGGGGTATCAGGTTAACAAAATAGCTTATGAAAAGTATGATTCTCTCGCTTCTGAGATGGATCTGGAGCTTCTGTTTGATCTCTTGGCGTCTTTTAGAGATAAAAATGGCAGTCATCCCGTAATTACTGCTAACGTATTGGCTGCTAACCCTGATTTTGATAAAATCAGCGAGTCTGAGTTTACTGAATATCACTACGAACTGATTACGGAAACATTCAAAAAGTATAGTGGACATAAAAGGTGTTTTAATCTATGGAAAGAGGGCTTGCATGAAGGACTTTTTTATCCCCAATCTCACGGACGTGAGCATTTGAACGTTTCTATGTTTATGAATGCGCTTCAGGAAAGAAACCGTGATGCTCTGTTTGGATTTGACCATAAAATGCCAGGTTCTATACCGAGGGGTGACCCGACAGGAGGAAATAAATATGTTGAATCACTAAGGTACAGCAATGAAACGAATAAATGGGATAAATTAGAGATTGTACTTGAAGGCCTGGATCTTTTCGAAGACTTGTTTGGCTATAGATCGGAAAGCTTTATTCCACCTAATTACATATGGAGCAATGACTTTAACGAGGAAGCAGCGAAAAAAGGAGTGCGCTTTTTACAGGGGAATCGTAAAATGAAAGAACCTGACATGGCTGGTGGCTATAGGTTAAATTCACATGTTTTAGGTGAGCAAAATGCCTACAAGCAATTGTATTTAGTAAGGAATAGTTCATTTGAGCCCTCATTGATGGAAAATCGTAATAATGCTGTGGGCCAATGTTTAAGTCAGGTTAACGCGGCTTTTCGAATGAGAAAACCAGCCATCATAACTTCTCATCGTTTGAATTATGTTGGATTTATTGATGAATGTAACAGAGATCAGAATCTTAGGCTATTGGAGTTATTATTAAAACGTATAACAGCAACATGGCCCGAGGTAGAATTTATGAATTCGGTTCATTTGGGAATACAAATTGACAAATATGATTAATGTAAAAAATTTTATAATTCAATATTTAGTCAAAAAACGAATAAATAGAATAAACAAGATTTATAATAAAAAACTTAAGAGTTTAAAGAACACACAGGGGAATTATGTCAGTAAATCAGTAAGTCTTAAACACGAAGAGTTATGGAAATCGCTAACTGAGAAAAAAATCCTAACAGGTTGGCTCAATGCCTATGCGTCTGTTAATAATATTGAAGATGAAAAATATGTTCCGGAAAGTGTTTATTATTCTATAATAGAACCGATTTTAAATATAGGTTTACATAGCGATAGTTATTCGGATAAAAATTTTTATGATCTATTATATAGTGGAGATGTTTTTCCTCTAACAATTCTTAGAAATATTGACGGTAGTTTTTTTGGTCCAGAATATATGCCAATTAATTGCTATGAAAACTATATAAAAAAAGATTGTAAAGACATTGATGAGATTGTGGTGAAACCGGCAATCGAATCAGGAGGGGGGGCTAAAGTTAGTCTTTTTACAAGAAGTGGTGATGTATTCACGAATGAACGAGGAGAGGAACTCAGTTTAGAATATGTGAATAGAGTTTATAAAGAAAATTATGTTTTTCAAAAGGTAATCAAACAACATTCTTTCTTTAAAGAATTTAATCCAACGTCATTAAATACTATTAGGGTTTTAACGTACAAGAGTGTAAAAACCAATAAAATTGATGCTATACAAAGTGTACTCAGGGTTGGAGCTAAAGGAAGTTTTGTTGATAATTCAAGAGCAGGTGGTTGCTCAATTGGAATAAAATATGACGGAGTATTGAATGATTTTGCAACAAACAAATACGGCGTGGCAATCCAATCTGTTAATTCCATAGACTTGAGTGTGCCAGCAAAAGTCTACAAATATGACGAAATCATAAAATTAGCTAAAAAGATAGCAATCAAAAACTTACATCATAGGTTGTTGGGATTAGATATGGCAGTTGATGCAAATGGTTCTATTCGTTGTGTAGAGGTTAATAACAGTGGAAATGAAATTAATTTTTTTCAATTTAATAACGGGCCCTTATTTGGAAAATATACAGACGAGGTTATAGAATATTGCATTTCTAAAAAGTATAAATTATATAATGAATACACTTTTTAGAAAAATGGAAATTATTGTTTTAAAAGGAAATAAAAAATATCCGTAACAAGGTTATTAGGATATCTGTTTGGATTCAAAATATGACATCATCCTTGTTACGGAGAATTAATTAAGTATTTATAAATTTAGTTAAAATAGATGAGTCAATACAAGATAAAGATTTTTCCTATTTAGGATGGTAGGGGGCACTGGTATATGAAACTGACCTGGGGATACAGACGGTAATTTATCTTTACGGAAGCATGAATGCTTATGCCTGGATAAATATGGAAGTAAATACCTGAAACATCCAGATTCAGGCCCATCCTTTGATAGTGAAATCTTGGATTTCAAAGGTTTGAAAGAGTTTTGTCTAATTGTTGGAAAGCAAATATATTTTGCTCGAATTATTGTACTGGATAACTGATATGATGAAAATGGAATATGGAGAGTGATAGAAATAAATACATAAGGCCATTCCATTTGATTTTCGCAGTATAGTGGAGTGTTTTTTTGGAAAGTTTACCGAGGAGGTTATCAATTACTGCTAAGAAAATCACTGGGTATTTAAGTAAGTGAAGTTATTGTATAAAATCAGTAAACATTGTCAGAAAAATCGTATTAAATGATTAAAAAATTAGGTACTAAGAAAGTTGGCATTTTAACCTTTCAAACCGGATTTCGAAGAGGACCATGCGATTTTTATCCTCTGATAAAATGGAAGAAAGAATTTTTAAAAGAGGGGATAGGATTTTTTTATTTTTCCAATCATGAGGATAAGAAAATTTACGAAATGGACGTGCTTATAATAGATCATAGATACTATCGTGAATTAACTGTTATTAAGCATAAATTTCCGGATAAGAATTTTATAATAGAAATTATTAATAGTTTAAAATCAAATGGTATTAAAGTAATATTATTTGACAATGGTGACGGCTCGGGAAGCGGGCATTGGGATTTGATAGAGTACGTAGATGTTTTCGTGAAAAAACAGGTATTAAAGGATAAGCAACTTTACACGCATAATTTCGGTAAATACAGTTTAATGCCTTTTCTGGCTGGTTATAAACTTTCCAGCGAAACAGAAAAAAAGAATGTATCCTTCAAGAATGAATATGTGCCGTGTCCATCTGATCAAATAAATAAAATTAAAGTGGGATGGAACATTGGTATGTTAGATTATCGGTATTTTCCGCTTTCAAGATACTACCCATTTGGAACCGGCAGACTAATAAATAACATATACATAGAGCCATATTTTGAGACGGATTTATCAAAGAAAACGATCGATTCCTCTTTCAGGGGGGCAATTAAAGAAAATCATGAAAATTATTCGTTTCAACGAAATAAGGTGGTGAAGCTGTTTAATCAAGAAAGACATACTAACCTGATTAGTGATGGAGTTATTCCAAAAAAAAAATATATAAAAGAGTTGAGGCACTCCAAAGTGTGTGTTAGTCCATTTGGCTGGGGAGAGGTGTGTTATCGTGATTTTGAGGCTGTAATGGCAGGGTGTTTATTGTTAAAACCGGGCATGGATCACCTCGAAACTTTTCCAAATATATATAAAAAAAATCACACTTATATCCCATTGAAATGGGATATGTCAGACTTAGAGGAGAAGCTGATCGACGCTCTTGATCATTACGACCAGTATCAGGCGATGATATTTAAGGCGCAAGAAATTTACAGAGATGTAGTTATGGACAGTGATAAGTTTATAGAACGGTTCAAAAATATTTTGAATCACTGATGATCATATAAGTCTTTTCAAAATAAAATGAGTTAGATACTTCTTAGTCGTTTAGTATACTTGCGATTATATGCTAATGTTAAGTTAGAATATTCATATGAAGGATAACTATACTATATAAGAGTATCGAATACACAATTGAGGAAAAAAGCTTAGATATGAAGAGAAAAAGGATCGGTTTACTATTAGCGGTATTTCTCAGTGTGTGTGGTATAGATGGTGTTTTTGCCCAGACTACGGATAGCGTGGAGGGTGATCGTCAGGCGTTGGCGGACGTCTACCATGCAACCGAT
>NZ_JBBVMF010000036.1:0-19587 GCF_038150125.1 Rhodohalobacter sp. 8-1
GGTAAAAGCCGCTGACTTTAACGGCGATGGCCAAACCGACCTGTTTATCGGCGGGCGGCTCACCCCGCGCAACTGGCCCCACCCCACCCGAAGTTACCTGCTGCAAAATGACGGCGGGCAGTTCACCGATGTCACCCGGAATATGGCCCCAAAACTAATGGAGCCGGGCGGCATGATTACCGACGCGGTATGGATGGATTTTAACGAAGACAGCCGCCCCGACCTGGTGACTGCCGGGGAGTGGATGGACATCCGGTTTTACCAAAACAGCGGAGACGCCTTTGAAGATGTCACCGCCGCCATGGACCTGCCGCCTCTGCGCGGATGGTGGAACTCCCTGGCGGCCGGAGATTTTAACGGCGACGGGCGCATGGACCTGGCCGCCGGCAACCTGGGACTCAATCACACTTATACCACCTCCCCGGAAGCGCCCTTTGGCGTGGTGGCCGCGGACCTGACCGACGACTGGACCACCGATATCATCCTTACCAAACAGATCAACGGGGTAGACTACCCTCTCTATGGGCTGGCCAAACTCGGACGGGAAATCTACACCCTGGGCATCCGTTACGATTCTTTTGAATCCTTTGCCAATGCCACGGCCGAGCAGGTGGTCGGCCGGCAGGCCTACCAGCAGGCCCTGCGCTACCGGGCCGACACCTTTGCCAGCGTGGTGCTGCTTAGTGACCCCCAGGG
Organism: Rhodohalobacter sp. 8-1; assembly: GCF_038150125.1. Lineage (NCBI taxonomy): Bacteria > Pseudomonadati > Balneolota > Balneolia > Balneolales > Balneolaceae > Rhodohalobacter > Rhodohalobacter sp. 8-1. Next base: position 697 of record NZ_JBBVMF010000036.1, read on the forward strand.
CGGCTTTACGGTCCGCCCCCTGCCCAACCTGTCCCAGATCTCCCCTATCCAGGACATGATCGTCTCCGATGTGGATGGTGACGGGGCCGCTGACCTGATCACCGGGGGGAATCTGTATGAAACCGAGCCCACCGTCCCCAGGGCAGATGCCGGCAACGGGCTGTGGCTTAAAGGCGACGGGGGCGGTACCTTCACCCCCGTCGGGCCAACCCAAAGCGGGCTGCTGATTCCAGGTGATGTGCGAAGACTCGCCCAGGTGCAAACCCCAAACGGCACGATTCTGATGGTCGCTAACAACAGCGATTCCCTGCAGGTGTTCAGAATTCAACGTAATAATTAGTGCTTTCTCAAGAAGTCACGACTGAGCGGGCGGTGAAGGCAGAGCGGTAGAGAGTGGGTGCGATTTATATCACGGACATACCCTTATGATCACCTTAGATTTTACCTAAAGATGTGTGACCAATTGTGATATAACAGGTAAAATCAACATTTAGGTATTTAACGAGTTGAAAAGATATTTTTTGGCGCTCCGAGCACAGCAATTCCCTTAACGGGGAAATATAGGGGCAATAATTCCAATAATTTTTATGGAGGCGCCTCAATTCCGCGATCCAAATTATGAAACTACTAATTATGAAAGTTTTTTACTGTTACCTGGTAACAATTAAAACAACACCATTTCCACCTCTAACACCATAAAGGCCTGCATCTGCCCCTTTCAAAACTCTGACGTAATCTATATCCTGTACATTAAGCATATTGCTTGCCTGAGAGTAATTACTTCCTACAACTACCCCATCAATTACAAAAAGTGGCTCAATTCCTGAATTAAAGGATGATATACCCCGAACTGTAACAATTTGGTTGTTTTCAGAGCCTGAAATGTTTATTCCAGGAACTTTTTTGAGATAGTCAGCAAGACTACGATAATAGTTATTATCATCGCTAACTGCTCCTTCAGGATGTATGTTAACCGATCTATTATGAATTTCTGCAGTACTTGTTTCAGAAGTAGAGCACCCAAAAAACAATAAAGCCACTGCTATCGTAGAAATTATTATAGGTAATTTCATAAATGTGTCTTTTAAATTATAGTTGATAATTCTACACTTAAAACGCATTAAATATATAAATCGTACAAAACAGGCTGAATATAAACATATTTCTTTGGTCCCCCCTTGTTCAAAATTGTAATAATCTTACCAAAAGGGTTCTTCCTCGCCACAGGGTATAGGAAAACTTATTTCATCTAAACAACCTCTATAGGGAATATACTTGCTGTCGACTCCAAGTACATATCCAAGACCTTTATTGACATTTAAAAGCGTTTGAGGCAGGGTATAAATAACATCATCAAGCATTTCAATATCCTCATTCCACTCAACGGCTGACGTAGCCACATAAACCTGCCTGTTAACAACTTCGATTACTCCGTCTGGTGGAAGCAATACTTGTCTCTCTATCTCTTTTAATTCCGCATCCGGATCGATTTCAACCGTATAGTAATCAGGAAAATCATTAATAATTTCAGCTTTATTACGATATGCGAAAGTAAAAATCCTCTGAACATCAAGATCAGATGCCAACAGGCGTACGTAGTATTTTACCTGAATATCTGCCAGATTTACATTTTTATCTACAAAAACAAAATAATCGGGCGGTGAGCCGGGAAATGTAAATACCACTACTTTTGGAACGGGCATCTCATTAGGAGTGGTTACCGTAACCTCACTCATTTCTCCGGTTGGGAGTTCTGCTTTTAATCGATACGTTTGATTATGCACTATCGGTTCATCCGTCCAAAAGTTTAAGACATTTCTTCCCTGGGTGAAAAGTGAGTCCTTTAAAGTAACTTCCCTGCCCGTCTCCAAATTTTGCAAAGTGACTTTAAGATCAGACCCGTCGCTTAACAAATCAATCTGCTCACGGACAGGAGTTACACGAACCCATTGCGTGTCTGCACCGACATCAATGAGCCCGTACATCGAGAAAAAATATCTATCATTGGATTCCAGCGGTTGAAATTCCTGATTGCATGATGTAAGTACAAAGAATAAACCAACAAGGAAAATAGCTATAATCGGGATATTAACTTTACGTTTTGGGGCGTCAGATTTCTTATGCTGAAAACTGAGAGAAGAAAGCAGAGTACTTCTTTTTAGTTTTGAATTTAAATTTATCATTTTATTCTCCATCAATCTATCTCCAACTCAAGTGTGGCGTAAGGTAAAAACGGCAACTGATCAATTCGGCGGCGTGTAAATACATCATAATAAAAAATGTTGGTTTGATCGTAGCTGTTGATAGCTCCTATCTGCAAATTAAGAGCGGTTCCCGAGTTCGTGATTTGGAATCTTTTTTCGACAGATACATCCAACCGATGGACAACCGGCATCCGGCCCTGGTAGGGTTTGTCGAGAATTACGCGCTGAATCCCCCGATCTGATGTTACATCCGGGAGCCTTTCTCTGAAATCCAGCAAGTCATCAAATCCAAGTGGACGGGTATAGGGCAATCCTGTACCCAATTGCCATCGAGATCCCATTGTAAATCCTCCCAAATCAGCACTGAACAGGAGATTGACCTGGTGGCGCCTGTCATGCGGAGGATTATATTTCTGGATCTCCTCCCCAAACCATACATTAAAATGATCCTGAGATGATGTATAAACGGTCTGGCTGATTCCGTAGCCGGCGAGGGCGTAAAACCGACCGCGATTATACTCTACGCGAATGTCGGCTCCATAAGCCTTGCCATCTGCCAAAGCCAAATCTGTAGTGAATCGGGCTATTGTACTCCAAACCGGTACGGCAATATCGGTCATCGTTTTATAATACCCTTCAACAGACCAAGAGAAACCTCTAAATATTTCCTGTTGCCAACCCAGCAGAGCATGAACCGCTTTCACCTGTTTTGCTCCAAGGGGTGATCCGGCCCATGCTACGAAAACGGAGCTGATGTCTCTCATGTCACTGATTCCCACAATAGACTGCTTATAGAGGCCCAGAGAGCCGCTGATTTCCTGTTCTTCGCTGCCGAATGGTAAGAGTGAGAAGCGGAAGCGGGGTTCAAGGCTCAGGCCATATCCCTGGGGATTAAATGAAAGTGCAGTTCCCGGCTGTAAAGTAAATTTGTCACCTAAAGGAATAGCCGTTTCAACATAAGTACCTAAAATAAGTTCTGTATATTTATCTCCCTGGATTCCAACAAACTTCTCCCCTATATCGTAATTCAGGTAATTAAGGCGCGTAATTAAGCCGTAATCAAACCGAATATCTCCAATGTACTGACGAAGATTCAGATCCACATTAAGTCCGAAAACTCTGGATGAAAAGCCAAACGGTTCCGACTCTGTGACCTTATTGGAGAAATGGGAGAGGCTGATATTTGTATCCATTAATGCCCTTGAACCTTCTGGCAATGCAACACATTTTCCTCCTAAAATTATGTTTCGCCATTTGATGCTCTCAGGTTCTTCAAAATCCATTCTTCCCCTGTCGTACGTATGCATAAACATAGCAGAGCAGCGTGTGTTTTGATCGATATAGCTGGTTTTTAAAAACTGGCTTTGAAAATTCAGAGGCTGATTTTCAATAGGATACCACGTACTCACTTCTTCAATCAGGGAATTCCGTACAGAAAATATAAAAGATGATTCTCCCTCTGTAAGGGGTCCCTCTGCCATAACCTCCGCAGCAAACGGGCTTACTGAGCCCGCCCCCTTAAAACTGCGCCGGTCACCATGCCTCATCTGGATATCCAAAACGGAAGAAATGCGCCCGGTATATCGCGGACCAAATCCACCTGCATAAAAATCAGCTCCTGATACGATGCTTTCCGGAAATGGTGAATAAAAGCCGACAATATGTGCCGGTTTGTATATCACCGCACCGTCCACCAGTGCGAGGTTTTGGGAGGGCTCACCTCCGCGGATGAAAAACTGGCCGCCGCGGTCACCCATAGCTACTACTCCGGGCAGTGTTTGAAGGTAGGTAACCAAATCGCCGGTTGCGGGACTTGGAATACGGGTTAAATCAGATGGTGTTATACGCTGCCGCCCTTCATCCCGCATCACCGCACCGGTAGCTCCTTCAACAACTAACTCATCCATCATCGCTTCATCGGGTCTCAGTGAGCCATTAATAGACCGGTTTTCACCGCTTTCCAATGTAATTGTATCTTCTTCGGCTACATATCCGATAAAACTAATTCGTACAATCCAGGTGCCGGGTTCGATGGAACTGAGACTATAGAAGCCTTCACTATCGGCCGAGGCACCCAGTATGACATCATTGGCAAGAGATTCCAATACCACGTTGGCTCCGTAAAGCGGTTGGCCGGTTGCCTTATCTGTAATCATTCCCTGAATCGTAGCATTCTGCGCCAGTACTGAGCCCGAACATAGAAAGAGTCCGATCAATAGGATAAGAAATCTTTGAGTCAGGAGAGGATTTTTAGAATGCATATAGATTCATGTTTTGATGTGCCATTTGATAAATATATTAAATCCCTGGTTTTGCAAAGCCCTTTGAGAATGTATTTACTGAACTCCAAACGTATTCTTATATCGAAAGCATAATTGTTGCATACGCGGCAAAATAATAATCTAATTCAGCATTGAAATTATTTTCTTATAAATAATTGTAGTTTTTTGTAAAAGTTTTATATGAGGGGTTCTCGGCTGGTAGTTGTATCCTCAACGCTTGGAGTCCCCGACAGCTGCTAGACGCTTCAGAGTTGCTTAATACAGCTTTTTAACCCAAAAAAGCCGTTAGACCTTTTTTGCGATGCAGGCCGACATTGAAACACAAAAGTTTAGGAGTTTTATTCCCAAGCAGAGATAATTTCTTCGGCAGCCGAAACAAATTCGGCTATATCGGCACCGTCATACGTCTTTATCCAAAATAATCGATCTGCATACGTAAACGTAAATTTCTTTTCCACCACATCATCTTCTGATTTTATCCGTACAAACCACCAGGTTTATACATCAACTATGTTGTCTGTCCCCCTCATGATGATCTGGTAAATATGTCTTTCAGTTGTGCTACCAAGATCTTGGAAAAATAGTGGGTTTGGAAACTCTTTTGGTGTGGAAAGGGTAACATGGCTTGACTTTTCATCCGGCTGCTCGGCTTTTACCCGGTAGGTTTGGCCAGGCTCAATATTCATGGATGTATAAAAATTGATATAATTGAACCCGCTGCTTACGCCAAACAGAGAGTCTTTCATAATTACGGTTTTTCCGGTCTCAAGATGGTCTAAAGTTACCTGCATCTCCTGCAGTTCAGGTGGAGCGTTAAGTTACTGGCGGGCAGGTGAAACACGAACCCACTGTGTATCTGCGGAGACATCCAGGTAGCCATAAATTGAGAAATAGTATGTGTTATTTTCTTTAAAAGGTTCAAAGGATCGGTTGCAACCAGATAATACAAGCATGCAACAGGCTGTAAGCAATAAGCAGTACTTAAAACGGATTCTTCGTTCCTGATTGTTTTTCTGAGAATATGTTGTTTGTAATTGCATACCTGGCTCCTATGATCGATTCTTTAATTCACTCATGATACCAAAACGGTTCTCTCGGTTCGCACGGAGCATAATTTGATCGGTCAAGTGTCAGGCAAGTAACCTGGGGATACCACCCGGAGCTGATTCCCACTACGTATCCCAGCCCATTTTCAACATAGGAGGCGGTTCCGTCCAGAAAATACTCTAGGTCATCAATCGAAGAGAGACTGTCATCCCATTCCGGTCCGCCGGCTGCTACAAAAAATTGTCTGGAAGCTATTTCAATTTCCGTGCCTCCAACACTCTGTTCAATCTGCTTTCTTTGTTCGTTCCAATCTGCAAATGCAAAGGAATCACCAAAAATTTCGGATTGCCTAAGGGTATTCCGTAAAGGAAATCTGTAAATTCGTCTTCGATTTTCAGTTCCGGGATTCAGAATAACATACCAAACGGATTGTAGATCGGCAATATGTTCAATGATATCATTAATCCGAATATTGGCTCCCACTGGAGTACCATTGTTAATAGTTATAAATATTGAGGGGATTTCCTTTGGAGTCGTCACAGTTACAGCGCTTTTTTTTCCATCGGTTTGTTCGGCTGTGATGCGGTAGGTTTGTTCCTGTTCAATATTCATTGTAGTCCAGTAATTGAGTACATTTTTGGAGGTGAATACTGAATCGTTCATGATCACGGTTTCGCCACTATGTATATCTTCCAAGGTGACCTGAATTCCTTCTGGGTTTGGTGGCTCATCAATACTCTGGCGGATGGTTCCAACCCGTACCCATTGAGTGTCTGCCGATACATCCAGATAGCCGGAGATAGAAAAATTATAAATATTATTTTCCTGGAGAGGTTGAAAAGAATCGTCACAACTGGAAAATAGCATCGTACAAACTGTAATAACCAATATAAAGTACTTAAAAATGATTCTTGATACTTTATCGGTCAGCCAGTAAGATGTTGTTTGTAATTGCATTTCTTGAGAAATCACTTGGAATATTAAGCGGCAAGCTGAAGGAATGTACAATTCAGCTTGCCGCAATTGTGACATTATAAGAAGTCATGATACTTCTGTGCTCTGTATTGTAACTTATTTCCCAACTTTATCAACATTTTTTGTTGAGAAAAAGAAAGAGTGCTAAAATTTAGGTGCCGAACCAGTTACAGACGCACCAACAGATGCCGTAATGACACCATAATTTTCGGGAGACTCAACGGTTGCTCCGTAATTCTGTAGACCACCATCATAGCAGCTAGGGGCTGTAAATCGTATTGTGACCGAATGTTGTTCCTCATCTTCTATGTAATATGTGCATCCAGATACACATGAAAACATGCTGGCATCTTGCCCAGTTATAGACACTGTCCCTCCTCCGGCTTCATTACTACCGGCAGTAACAGTAAATTCTTTATCTGCATACTGACCAAACCCAACATTTGAATAATAATAGCTTGAAGGGCTGACACTCCAAGGGTAAAAAAAGATATACCCCGACAGGAAGATTACAGATATAGCTGCGATTATTAAGGATATGAATGATTGTTTCATTGTGATACCTCATTGATGTTTTATTTTTGTTTTTGTTGTTATTTTCCGGAGAACTGCTAAGCCGGAAACTCCCGATGCTAAAACAGGTAAGCTCTCATGACGGCAACGGAAAGGAACTGCTCTTCACGCAGGCTATTACGAAAGCTTGATGAAAATCGCCTGATACCTCTCTAAACTTCGTGGTGGGATCTTTAAAAATAAACGTCTCAAATTCTTTGCTGTACCTTAACAGGAATGCATCTTTTAAAAGTTGTACAACCCTCAAACTTTTTTGAACTGTTAAGCTGGTAAATGATTGAGAAATCCTAACAAAAAAAACAAGTTTATTTTTGGGATTTTTTTGAGTCAGAGAAAAGATCGAACTGCAGGCAATTAAACCCGAGTTGATCAAAAAGTATTTAGCTATCCCGGCTTGGCGATTGCAGTTTTCGCCTGCCGAATCCACTTTCACCAAAACGGTTCTCTCGGTTCGCACGGAGCATAATTTGATCGGTCAGGTGTCAGGCAAGTAACCTGGGGATACCACCCGGAGCTGATTCCCACTACGTATCCCAGCCCATTTTCAACATTGGAGGCGGTTCCGTCCAGAAAATACTCGAGGTCATCAATCGAAGAGAGACTATCGTCCCACTCTGGCCCTCCAACGGCTACAAAAAATTGACGGGTTACAACTGATATATCCGCACCCCCAATGCTCGATTCAATCTGCTCTCTCTGTTCATCCCAATCTGCAACTGCAACAAACGTACCCAAAGATGAATAGGTATTCCTGAGTGTGTTTCGTATCGGGAACCGATAGATTCTTCTTCGAATTTCGGTTCCTGATTTCAAAATGGTATACCAAACTGACTGTATATCGGCAATATGTTTAACAACGTCAGGAAAATACAGTGCGGCTTTAGGCGGCGTCGGCTGGGTTATGATATATAATGGGGGTAGTCCGTTTGGAGTTGTCACAGTAACCCGGCTCGCTTTTCCATCGGCACCTTTGGCTGTGATGCGATAGGTTTGTTCATATTCAATATCCATCGTAGTCCAGTAATTAAGGACATTTTTGGAGGTAAAAACCGAATCATTCATGACCACAGTTTCGCTGCTTTGCAGATCTTCCAGTGTAACCTGTATTCCATTTGGATCTGGTGGCTCATCAACACTTTGCCGAATGGTTCCTACTCGAACCCACTGAGTATCGGCAGCGGCATCAAGGTAGCCATAGATGGAAAAGTGGTATTTGTCATTTTTTTGGAGAGGTTCAAAGGTTTGGTCGCAGCTGACAATCAAAAAAAACAGAAAGACTAATCCCGAGATCCATAAAAGATCATAGGATAACTGGTGAGTTTCACACGGATGTTTTTCTATTTCATATTTGAATTCAGAATTCATATGAACTTGATAGTAATCAAAAAATGAAACCTAAACAGAAAAAATCAAACTTGGTTCTATTCCTTACTTTGGCTAAATAACCAGTCAATCATGTACTCATCAGAGTAGGTTTGAAGCCATGAAAAATGCCCAACATCCGGATATTCCGTGTACCCAGGCTGAGCACCCGCATTTTGAAGGGCTTCAACCATTTGGCGGGACATTACGGGAGGAACAGTCGGATCATCTGCACCGTGAGTCACCCAGATAGGTACATCTGCAAAACGTTCGGCAGTTGCCGGGGCTCCGCCACCACAAACCGGAAGGGCTGCTGCAAAACGCTCCGGCCACCGGGCGAGGGCATCCCAGGTACCAAATCCACCCATAGACATTCCAGTAATATAAATTCTGTTTTCGTCTATATTAAAATTTTCAATAAGCTGCTCTACAACTTCCATCGTCATTTGGAGTGGTTTAGCCGGTTTCTCTCCAAGAGTGAGCGGGTTTCCGGTTTCTCTGAATGATCCCTCAAAGTTAGACCACCTTGAACCTTCATCATCAGGGACTTGTGGCGCCAGCACAATGGCTTTATAAGTTTTCATCCACTCATCCGTAACAAAATTCTGAACACCCCATTTGAGTTGGGCGAGATTGTCATTTCCCCGTTCCCCTCCCCCATGAAGGAAAATCAATAATGGATAACTTTGTGATCCACTGAAATCCGGATAGGCTACACGGTAATTTAGAGTATCGCCTTCCTGGTTTACATACTGTTGAGCATTAAAACGGGACACCTGAGCTTGTGAAATTTGAACAGCAACAAATAGTGTAGCGAGAACAAGAAGTAGTTTTTTCATTTCATTATATGGTTAATCGTTTCAATTTTAAATCTGAGTTAATAAGAATTTGGCTCTTTGTTAATTTGTGTAGGTTGTGTAATTAATTGCGTATAAATGTATTTAGGCTGTTCAGCTATCCGGCCTCCGATTTGTGCAGGTGGTGTCTGCACATTTTAAGACGAATGCGATAAGTGTAAAAACTTACCGGCCGACTATAATTTACAAGGACAAAGCGATGCTGACCTTCGTTTTTTCATCGCCCCAAAGGGATCCCTCCGGGGCAAAGTGTTCAAATGTGCCAACCGGAGCAAATCTTTAGCCGGCGGGTTTCACCGAAGGTATGCCTTGGGCATGGATACTTTTGACCGTTCAAAAGTATCAAGGAAACACGAAAAATTCATGATTTGATTGCTTGATCAAATAAAATGCCTGAACTAATATGATTGATAACGTAATGTACACTGTGAGTTAAATATGAGTATTAACTTACACCCACAGTTCAAAATAAAGTCCTGTTCATTTTGCCTTGATGCCCCGTAGGGATCACTTCGTGGCAAAACGAACCAAAAAATCAAGGCTGTGAAAAAATTGGCGCGGTCACGTAATCTCTGCTACCTTTTATCAATGGTCCACCACTCTTATTGCCTGTTAACCGGTTCCTCGCCGGTATGATAAAAGGTCCCGCAGATCTTACAGCTCCCTTGACCGCCAATTCTTTCAAGGCCGAAGGTATCCTGGACTAATAAGCTACATTCTTCAATTATTTTTTTTGACTCTACTCTACTCTACTCTACTCTACTCTACTCTACTCTACTCTACTCTATTGTGATTAGATCATAAGAATAAATTACCCACACTGATCAACATAGACCCAAGAATTTTGAGTCTTTTTTTTGAACATCAATTTCTGTGGGCTTAGCAAAATCCTCATTCATACTGATCTCTTTTAATCACCTCTTTGTATTACAGCAACCCAATGGCCATCGTCCGGTGTATCCAACTCCACCAAATTTCCTGCTTCAACCTGATGTTCATCAATCCAGACAGAATTCATAATATCCAGCCATTTTACACGATAGGCGCCTGTTTCCATTCGAAGATCAAGCTCTGCATTTCCACCATTCGTAAAATAGACCAGGTATGTATCCTCCGGGTTAACTAATGCATAGGCTTCATTTCTATAGCGTGCCAAGACATAATTATAGGTGGGTGATAACTCCCAGGGCTTTACCTCATCCAAAAGCATTCTTGTGCTTTTAATGACCGACTTTGCATCATCACCCAATCCAAGGCCATAGTAGTTTCTTTGCTCTATATACGGACTCGATTCCCGCCTGTGAAAACGCATTGACGCGCTCCCGGCAAATAAATTTCGCATGAAACGGGCAACTCCTTCATCTTCGCCTCCTTCATCATAGGTCCAGACACCACCATAGACCTTTGTATTATTCAATGGTTTAAGAGGCCCGCTGCGGCTATACTCGTAGAGATAACGAACCAATTCGTAATGCACTTCACCGGTATGAAAATTATTTTGAGAAATATCTATGAACGTATATACCGGATCATTCAAAATTTCACGATGCCGTGGATGGGTCAGTGCATTCAAATCAAACATATCGGAAGTTTGCACAGAGACACCTTCCTCTGCGGCTCGGCCTAGAATAAATTGAGCCCAGTATTGACCCCACGAGTGTGCTTCATTGACCTCGTTATTCATGCAGTAAAGCACATTGGGATATTGAAAAGTGATATCCAGAATTTTATTGACAAAGGCTTCCTGATACTCTCTTACAACTTCAAGATCGAGCTCCTCAGACCGCGTATAGAAAAAGGTGTGTTCCCCGGGATATTCACTTTTACTATAATTAATTTCCGTGGGCATTCCCGATTCATCTGTGGTATAATTCACGTTATTGAGCGGGTTAAACGGGCTCAGATTCCAGCCTCTTTTTGGATATCCTTCATCCCCTTCCATATAGTAGTTCCAGGTTGCCCAAATCTCAACTTGTACAATAATATCCCGATCATATGCCAGCTTTAACAACCTTTCAAGGCGGTCAAAAAATTCAGGATTAAACTGTTCAAGATCAAATAAACCTTCATCATTCCTTAGGTAGGGCCAAACATCTTCTTCCCTGGACCATGCCATGGTATTTCTCACATAATTGCCGCCATTAGCCACCAGGTCGTCCAGGTGTTCTTCTATATACTGAAGCTGAAAAATATTGTCTGAGTCCGTTCCTCCAATCAACATTAAAGGCTCACCCATATATTGCCAATACATAGGATTCTCACTATATGGCTGAATCAAATCATCAATTTGTATTGAGTTCGAACTTTGTGCTATTATAAAATGTGGTAAACTCAAAAAACATGGTCCAATCAACAGAATAAAATGTAAAAATAACCTGTAAATTTGAGATATACAGGAAGAGGTTTTCCTATAAAACTTCATAAGACCTTTTCAGAACGTATTAATATTTCAAAAAAAATCCCGGAAAGGAAGCCGTGTAATCGACTCGCATTCCCAGGATTTTTAAAGTTTGAAGTAATTCAGATTAATAAATCAGGTTGCTGTTACCAGCCTTCATTTTGTACCAGTCGTTGTTCTCCATCAACCGTACTTAATTCAATTTGTACAGATGGAATCGGGAACACGTAGTATCGATCGGATACCTGAGCCGAAGATCGAAGGTAGTCTCTTCTGTCACCCTCAACCGCAACATAATTATTAAGAGTTGGCTCCAGGATACCCCATCGTCTTAAGTCGAACAACCGGGTTCCTTCCATTCCCAGCTCAAGCCGTCGCTCGGCACGAACGGCAGCTCTCGCGTAGTTAACATCAGCAAATGAACCGTCCGGATAAGTTCCTATTTCGTAATCCGCCCAGGTAATGGACGGGTCATCAATCGGTACAGCTATCGTTGCTCTGTCATCACCAGGTCCCTGAGCAGCTACGCCAGCTCGTGTTCTAACTTGATTAACAAGTGGTTCAGCAAGTTGCGGAGTCCCGGTTTCAACATATGCTTCAGCAAGCAATAACATCACTTCTGCATACCGCAGCATATGAATTCTCACAGAGTTTAACTGGGTAGTAACCCAGCCACCGCCGGTATGTTGTGCATTACTATTCTGCTCATGTACATTTTTCTTGGGGCTATAAGGTCCGCCAAAAGCTTCCTGACGGATCCATCCGGCTTCGTGCGGTCCCCAGTCCATATACGGCACTCCATCTCGCCCTACGGTCCAGTCTAAGCGAGGATCTACAGGAACAGTATTTTGGCTAGCATCAAATTCACCATCCTGATCATTCCAGTCTCTCCCCGCATCAAATACAGAAAGACCGTCTGCTCCGTCAACTGCAAGGGGCAGCCCGTTTCCATCAACTTTGAAAAAGTTGACAAGATTCTGGGACCCTTGATGAAAACCACAGCAGCCAAACGGGCTGCCTGAGTGCGGAAAGTTCAAACGTTCACCCTGGTTGGCATTCTCACCATTCAACTGCCCATCGTTTGAGGATGCCTGGTATGCCCAGATGGTTTCCGGACCATTATAAAGATCACTAAAACCGGTCCATACGTGATGATAATTCTCTTCCAGTGCAAATGGACCATTATTCACAACATCCTCGAGTACAGGGACTGCCTGAGTATAGAAGCTGTTGTCATTCTGATAACCCGCTGCGTACATCAATACCCTGCCTTTATAGGCTTTTGCAACCCATGACGTTGGTCGACCAACTTCACCCTTTCTGGGAGCATCGGGCAAAAGAGAGATGGCTTCATCAAGATCTGCAATGATGTTTGTAACCACGTCAACTCCCTGATTAGATTTTGTGAAATCTTCATCCTCTTCTGTATAGTAGGGGATGTTCACAAATTTCTGCCACAGATCAAAGTGATAGTGAGCCCTGAGGAACAGAGCCTCTCCGCGTATACCATTCGCATCTGCATCACTGATTTCACCGGGTTGATTTTCTCTCACCTGGTTTAGCAGTGTAATTGCTGAATTTGCACGGTTTACACCTTCATAATTTTTGCCCCAGGTAGCGTTCATCCGGTTATCTACACCACCTGTTGACCAGTTATACTGTTCAAGTTGCGTAGAAACGGCGTCATCTGTTGCCTCCGTACCTTTGTAGGCATCATCAGTCGTTATAGAACCGAAATTCCAGTTACTGGCCGCTCCGCCCTGTAGTCCACCCCGGGGTGCGTCCAGTGCACGGTAGCCGGCAATCAGAGTTGCTTCCACACCACTGGCATTAGCCAGGGTATTTGCATCCAGTGATCCCTGCGGGGGCTGGGTTAAGAAGTCATCGCAGCCGTATAAGAATAACGTCCCCGTAATCAGGACAACAGCTGTTCCAATCCAAAATTTACGTTTTAATATATTTTTCATTGTTTTAATCCTCTTAAAATTAACTTTTAAAACGTTGCGTTGATACCGAGGCTGATTATCCTGTTTGAAGGATATGATCCCCTGTCGATTCCCATATACTGGTCGCGGGTATCTGCACCACCCGAAGAGATATTTGCAGCGGGAAGCGAAGGATCGAGTCCGTCATACCCTGTAAAGGTCAACAGGTTTTCTCCCTGCACATATACTCTCGCGTCCCTCAGGCCCGGGATAATTCCGGCTGGCAGTGTGTATCCGACTTGAAGGTTTCGCAATCTCAGGTAGGATCCGTCCTCCACGTAAAACGAGTTTGCCGTGCCACCGCTAAACGTATCGTTAAGATCAATTCGCGGATACTTGGGATTATTTATGACCTCGCCATTTTCTACGACAGCAGATTCGGTTAAAAGGTCTTCACGAACGGTTGTACTAAAGGTTCTGAAGATATAAAACTCTTTCTGTACATCGTAAATGTCGTTACCAATTGATGCAAAGAGCGTGGTATTTAAATCCCAGTTTCTGTACTGAAGTCCAAAGTCGAGACCGCCGGTAAAGTCAGGGTGCGGACTACCAATAATAGTTCGGTCATCGGCGTTGATCACACCGTCACCATTAACATCAGCAAACCTCAGACGACCCGGAGCCGCTCCATCCTGTGTGGCATGGTCATTAACCTCTTGCGAGTTCATGAAGATACCATCTGATTCAAGGCCGTAGAACGCGCCTATAGGTTGTCCAAGCTGGTTAATAGGAGTAAAGAGATGCCGGCCTACTGTGGTCCCCGCAAAGAAGAAATCAACGGAACCGTCAATCTTGCGGATTTCATTTTGATAGTGTGAACCATTGAACGACAATGTATAGTTGATTCCATCACCGAATGTACCTCGTGTTCCCAAACTAACATCAAACCCGGTGTTTCTCATCTGACCAATGTTTACAAAAGGAGGAGATGCGGCACCTGCCGTTGCAGGTAGCTGTGGTGCAAAAAGAAGGTCGTTCGTATCGCGCTGATAGATGTCCAATGTAAAATTGAGGCGTCCTTCAAACATCTCCAGGTCCAAACCGACGTTAATGTTCTCGTTCTCTTCCCATTTGATATCAGGATTTCCACGAACGGTTTGCCGGTATCCGGTAACAATATTTGAACCGTCACCACTAATATTATAGAAAGTGTCAGATGTACCACCTCCAAACTGGTCTACTGTTCTGCCAGACGGTATCGACTGATTTCCTGTAATACCCCATCCGAAACGAATCATCAGATTGGAGATCAGATCACTGTCTTGCAGGAAAGGTTCGTTAGAGACTCTCCATCCAACACTGGATGCCGGAAATGTTCCCCATTGATTCGTTGATCCAAGCCGGGAAGAGCCATCTCGCCGTACGGTTACATCAAAGAAATATTTCTGCTGATAGTTATAGGCTATTTTACCGAAGACTGAAAGCAGAGATGATTTAAAACCACCACTGTTCACATTCAATGTCTCACCAAGAGATTCGCTGATATATCTTGCATTTTCGGCAGTACTTACCAACCCATTTAGTGATCCATTGATCCCTCTGTTCGTAAAATTATTAGCCTCTTGTCCGATGAGAATATCCACATTGTGGTCTCCCAGGTAGGTATCGATATATTGAATTGTATTACTCCAGGTCCAGTCGGTATTTACACTATTCCCTTCACCAATCCCATTGTTAGTGCTGGGTTCTGAGTTTTCAGGGGCAACTGGAAAATAGAATCTATAAGAACTTTCAGAGAGGTTAAAGCCTAAACGTGAGGTTGCCAATATTTTTTCCTGGATATTAAACCGCCCAAAAACATTACCGAACATGCGGGTAGATCTGCTAGGGCTCTCTTGACTGTAGAATGCAGACTTTAATGGGTTTGCCTGGTTACCCAGTGAAACTGCTTTACCGGATGCCCACCAGTCGTTTATATCGCGGACCGGTACAACAGGCTGCATCAGGATATTTTTCCCCATGATACCATCTTCGGCATATCCTCCGGGATCGTTAGGAATACCACCATACGTTTGATCTGATGCAATGGAGATATTTTCACCAATCGTAATTAATCCCATATCGAACTCGGTATTTACCCGAACCGTACCTCGCCGATAGCGGTTATAGGCAGCCGTTCCCTCCTGATCGAGGAAATTGAACGATACATTATAATTATGGTTATCAGATCCACCAGCTACACTAAGGTTATAATTCTGCTGCATAGCGGGTCCAAATACTTCATCCCACCAATTTGTTCCGGAGCTTGCCGGCATAATCAGGTCATTCGGAAAAGAGTAAGTTGATTCATCCACAGTTTGTGTCTGATTCACACCGTCATTCGGCCAAATGTAGTTTGGAATCGATGGATTATTCGGATCTCCATAAATGTTGGTGGGTATGGGTTGTCCTGCATTTGTATAAGACCGCTTAATCACTTCGTGGTACTGGAGTGCATCAGTAATTACGAAATCATCATAACCACGAGTAGGTGTAGCAATACCTGTTCGCATATTTAAGCTTACTTGTGGCTGACCGGCACGTCCTTTCTTCGTTTCAATAATAACAACACCATTATTAGCACGAGAACCATAGATAGACGCGGCAGAAGCATCCTTCAATACCTGAATAGATTCGATATCATTTGGATTCAGCCAGTTTGCGTAAGAGTCCTGAACCGGTGTACCATCTATAATATATAGTGGATCATTGTTCTGGAAAGAACTGATTCCACGAATTCGAACAGTGTTTCGGGATCCTGGCGAACCGCTTGATTGCACGGTTACACCGGCAACCTGGCCATCCAGCCTGTCTAACACACTTGCGCTGGTTTGCCGGTCAATACTTTCAACATTGACACTGGAAATAGCTCCGGTTAAATCTCCACGACGTTGTGATGAATAACCTGTTACAACCAGCTCGTCAAGATTGGCTATTGTTTCTTCTAACGTTACATCAATTGTCGTTCGACCGTTGATGGGTTCTCTAAGAGTTTGATAACCAATAAAGGAAAAAACCAACACACCGTCTGGCGGTGCAGCTATCGAATAATTACCGTCCAGATCTGAAGTAGTTCCTATCTGTGTACCCTCCAAAACGATTGATCCACCCGGAAGGGTTTCTCCTCCTTCAGAAAATACTGTACCAGTAATCTCTATATTCTGACCCAGAGCAGTTCCACAAATCAACAACATTACAAATAAACCAGCCCATATTTTTTTAAAAACAAATAAGGCCTGATTTAATCTATCAGGTTTATGCAAGTTGAGTAGCCTAAATGTCATATTTAACCTTTTTTTAGTGTTTATCTTTACATTCAAAATTACCGATCTGATAACACCAACTTAAAAAGCGCTTTCACAATTTTAAGTAGGAATTATCGCTCAGAATCCATTTATCCCATTTAAATTTGCTTCTATAGCAATATGGTCTCTTTATAACATTCCTCCGCAAACAATAAGCTTCTACTAACTGAGAAAGCTCTAATTAGCTTAATCTGCTGCTTTTACTTTATTATTTTCAGAGTGTAAAAAGATTTAAAACAGTACACGCTTAAGTAAAATTATTTTGCTCTATAAAACAAACAAAAGAGAAAGAAATTTTTCGTTCTACAAATTGGAAATATAACACAACACTTAAGTTATTGTTATTTTTGAATTTAATCAGATTACGTAAATTTGAGCAAAAATTTTTAAATTTGTTCACCCTTACCTTACATCTTTTAATAGGCTCTAAGTTAATTTGTGTGTAAGGTAAAATTCAGTAGGTTCAACAGGAAAGTTTGTGGGTTGATGGCAATATTTGTAAACAATCGCTTAGATCATGTTCAAAATGTAGGTCAATTGCTTTTGCAGATCCTTCTCTGCGCCATAAAATACAATGGCTTGATCAGGATGACACGCTCATTGGTTGACACGTGGGCGGCGTGGGTTCAGCAGTCATTTTTCAATATCGCCTTGTTGTCACGCCGCCCAACACCCCAATGGATTCAATGTCATTCTGAATAAAACGGTGGTTTTTCGTTTTATGAAGAATCTGTAAAAGCTACACAGTTTGTCCTGACAAATGACATACAGATTAACCAGTTGTTTTGATGAGACGGTATAAGGAACTTTGCAGAGGATTTATATATGTACCCACAAACTTTCCTGTAGAACCACTCAGAAATCAATCGCGACGGATTAACTGATATTTTTGTCTTTGAGATGCTGAGCATCAGTCATCAAAAAGATTAGTTCAGATGGATGGTGAATATTTATACCCGCTTCAAATCGGAGAATGCCGGAATTCGCTCTTCTTAAACCGCGTTGATCTCACTTTGGCTGAAATATCCTATTTAGTGGCCCTCAGTCCGGTGAATGGTCTTGCGCTACATACGGTTTGGATTAAACGCTGAACGGGTATAAAGATGTGCTGTTGAATACAGGGTCTAAACTGGACCTCGGGGATCTCGGTGACCAGCGCGGAGCTGCACCGGGAGATTTTGACAGTGAGGGCCGCGTTGATTTGGTTATTTCTCAAAATGCTGCAGAAACACGGCTTTTCAAACTCAGTTCGATTCTTAATTTTCATCAAAGTGCGCAAAAAGTCCCCACCTTTTCCCCCAACGGGATTCCTTTCGGGGCAAGGAGGGGATTTCTCCGTAGGGATCCCTTTGGGAAGGGGTGGTAAAGAAAGTATTAAACAATAAATTACTTCTATTTCAAACCTGATCAAGATGCTATAACCACCCCCAACCCATCCTTACGAAGGAGGGGAGACAGTTTTTTGTTTTTTTAAAATCGAACTCAGTTTTTCAGGAATGAAACGAAAAACAGGATCTGAGAGTCACCCTTTTGGACGGTCTTTCCGGAAGCACATATGGTATCGGCTCCTCGACCCGGCTGATGTATGAAAATGGCCGCAAGGGTTCTTCCTGCTGTATTCAGTCCGGTTTGGGATAATGGTCACAAAACAGCCTGGGCAGGTGATGAAGCTCTGGCAAATCCATGGCTCCGTGGAAGTACACCGGTTTCATGGTTTAACGCAAACCGTACCGGTTGATCAAGATCAATATAACATCATCATCTACTACCCTGACCAATAAATTTTTCTCCGTAGATTTATGCGTATATTTATTCATATCTAATTAGTAGCTATAAAATATAAAGGGTTCTACAGGAAAGTTTGTGGGTACCTGTAATAATCCTAAGCACTGTTTCATTATGTGAGATGAGTTATTCATAATCT
>NZ_JBBVMF010000037.1:0-16457 GCF_038150125.1 Rhodohalobacter sp. 8-1
TGACAATGCGATATTGAAAACGATGAATTCGCTCACGCCGCCCTTATGTTTACTAACGAGCGTTGTCATCCTGCCTGCCCCTTTGGGGATCGAGCCATTGTAGTTGATGGCGAAGAGAAGGATCTGCAAAAGCAATGAACATTAATTTTGGGAAATTTCGAACATGTTTTATGCGATTATTCACATATTTTGCCAACAACCCACAAAATTTCCGGTAGAACTATATATGATAACCTCAAAGAAGTTCATTTAAGTAAAAGCAGATCTTTAAAAACCAATATGGAAAAATTTGCATGGTATATTTTATACATAATTATAGCCATCAGCAGCATGTTGATTTCGGGTTGTCAGGATGAACGACTATCTCTGTCTGATTTTAACTCAGGGGCTGGATCAGACTGGGCTGAATATCAAGGTGGGCCTGAACGAAATCAGTATTCGGAGCTGGATCAAATCAATCCTTCAAATGTTAGTCAGCTGGAAGTGGCATCGGAATTTAATACGGACGTGGAAGGGGAGATGCAGACTAACCCTTTGATAGTAGAGGGAATACTGTATGGAATGACCGCTAATTTACAGCCATTCGCATTAGATGCAGTAACCGGAGAAGTCATTTGGATGAATGTTGGTGAGGAGGTGGGAAGTTTAAGTAACAGCAGGGGAATCGTTTACTGGGAAAACGGAACCGATAAGCGAGTCCTTCACACCAATGGTGAATGGCTCTATGCAAGAGATGCGGAAACCGGTGAGGTCATTGAATCCTTTGGCGAGGACGGACGAACTAGTTTAAAATCCGGTCTTGGAGAGACCGCTGCTGATAAATATGTTGGATCGACGTCGCCGGGTACAGTTTTCGAAGATATTATTGTCATGCCTATTCGGGTTGGAGAAGGTGCAGAAGCAGCTTTGGGTTACATTCAAGCCTTCAATATAGTAACCGGGGAGCTTGAGTGGGTTTTCCATACGATTCCTTTACCGGGAGAATTTGGGTACGATACATGGGCACCTGATAATTATAAAAATGCGGGAATAGGCGGTGCAAATAACTGGACCGGCATGAGTGTTGATCGGGAAAGAGGTATTATTTATGTGCCAACCGGATCTGCGGCATTTGATTTTTATGGAGCGAATCGCCCGGGAGAAAATCTGTTTTCCAATACTCTGCTGGCTTTAAACGTTCGAACAGGTGAGCGGATATGGCACTATCAAATTGTGAAACATGATATTTTAGACCGGGATCTTCCCGCACCACCGGTACTCACAACCTTGAAACGTGATGGTGAAGCAATTGATGTGGTTGTTTAGGTTACCAAGCATGGTTACACCTTTATTTTTGACAGAGAAACCGGGGAGCCATACTTCCCAATCGAAGACAGGCCGGTACCGGCTTCAGACGTGCCGGGAGAAGCAGCCTGGCCTGTGCAGCCATTCCCGGTTAAACCGGAACCGTATGCAAGACAAAAACTCACGGAAGATGACATCAACCCAAATGCAGGAAATCGTGATGAACTGGTAAAGTTATTCAGAAACAGCCGGTTTGAAGGCCCTTTTACACCTCTTAGCGAGAAAGGGACAATCATCTTTCCCGGTCTCGACGGCGGGGCTGAATGGGGAGGCGCGTCTGTTGATAGTGATGGGATCATGTACGTGAATAGTAACGAAATGGCGTGGCGCATAAGTTTAGAACCATCCGCTGATGAAGATGATCTTGCAGGTTTGAGCATGGGTGAAAGAGTTTACACGTTAAACTGTACGGCATGTCATGGAGGAGACCGGTCAGGAAATCCTGCAAGTGGGTTTCCTTCGCTGGTTGATATTGACAGTCGCCGGGATAAAATACAGGTGGAAGCAGTGATCAGGAATGGTCAGGGTATGATGCCGGCATTCGACTATATCTCCGACGAGGAAGTGGAGGCACTTATCTCATACTTATTTGACGAAGATGTCGAATCTTATAGAGATGGTATAATTTCGGTTCCAGAATTCAAATACAATATTTCAGGATATAATAAATTCCTCGACAGTGACGGATACCCGGCAATAAGCCCGCCCTGGGGCACACTAAATGCCATCGATCTAAACACGGGTGAGTTTTTATGGAAAATACCCTATGGAGAGTATCCTGAACTGGTGGAGCAGGGGATTCCTCAGACGGGTTCCGAAAATTACGGAGGGCCGGTAGTGACAGCAGGCGGACTACTTTTCATCGCAGGTACCAAAGATGGTAAATTTCGTGCGTATGATAAAGTTGATGGAACCTTGCTGTGGGAAACCCAGCTCCCGTCTGCCGCTTTTGCCACGCCAAGTACCTATATGGCTGATGGCAGGCAGTATATAGTGATTGCTGCCGGCGGCACGAAATTAGGTGCCGATGGCGGAGATAGCTATATCGCATTCACTCTGCCGGATTAGTGTTGTGTCAATGATGAAATGGTATAAAGTCATCGGAGGAGTTAACAGTGCTAAATAACAAGTTATCAGGTTATAATCTGGAATGGGAAAAGACAGACTATTTACTATATAAAGCGAATTTATATAGTCAGTAATGATAAAACGGAATAAACGATGAGATTACACCACTACAGTTCACAACTTCAATGGACTGGGAACAGAGGAGAGGGGACCGTTGATTACAGGTCCTATGATAGATCGTATACAGTTTCCATCAATGGAAAAGCGGATATACAGGGCAGTGCTGATCCGGTTTTTCGCGGAGATCATTCTAAATGGAACCCTGAGGAGCTGTTCCTGGCCTCACTGTCGGCATGCCATATGTTGTGGTATCTGCATTTGTGTTCGGATGCAGGGATTCGTGTGAAATCGTACGAAGATCCAGCGACAGGAATAATGGAAGATCGGGAGGACGGCAGCGGCAGATTTACCGAAGTGAAGCTTTATCCGCACGTTACAATTTCAGATTCGGATAATCTGGATAAAGCCAAAAAACTGCATCAGCATGCACACGAGAGGTGCTTCATTGCTAACTCCTGCAATTTTCCGGTGCGGCATGAAGCGGAAATTAGGTTCGGATGAGGAGACCGTTGAGTGGGTTGATTCTTAAAACCGAAATCAAGATGTCTTAGAGAATCGACCGCTTATGAATCCTTCCCACACCACATTGCCTTCTTCCGGGCCCCAGGTCAGGGCTGAGGCAGATATCGTATTCGTTCTAGTTTTTTTTCAAAACCGATCAATCATTATAGTCGTAATCTTCTTCCGATACCTATCGAAAGCATTATGAGTTCGTCATCAGTTGTTGATTTGCTGACATAGGACAGCACGCCAAACATTGTGTTGCCGTTTGAGCTAAGGGCGTAAGCCTCCTTAGCAAAGGTAAAGTCCCGTAGCATATTAGAGGCCACGGTCTTTACATTGACGGCAAAATCGTAATGATTCAGTGGCGTATAGGTGGCCGTCTTTTCGGGTTCAGGAATCGCAAGCAGCTGCTCAAGTGAGCATCGCTCGGATCCACAATGTTGTGAGTAGTTCAGGCATTTGTAATTCTCCGTTAGTTATAGGTTTTGTACACTGTTCTTATACCAAGAAAAGCGGGAGAATGAGGCCTGAGGTGAGAAACTGGAGAGGAATTGGGTATAAGAAGTATGAAAGACTAGGCTAGCTTAAAGAATGGCCAATGATGCAAATAACAGAAGCGTGACACTACGTTGTTACTCGAGTTGTTTATACTGTGGCGGGTACACATTACGCTTCTTAAATCAATCACATAAAAAGGGAGACATATGAAAGAAGGTTTATCAGAGATCATTTGTATCATTGACGCATCTGGCTCGATGAAACTTATAGAACAAGACCCCATTGGCGGCTTTAATACGTTTCTTGACGAGCAGAAAACACTGCCAGGCGAGGCTACATTGACGCTCATCCAGTTTAACACCGACTACAAAATTGTTCATGAAAACAAGCCTCTCGGTGAGGTCGACCCCATCGGTGACAAAGACTATATACCGAGAGGGAGTACAGCATTGCTTGATGCCATCGGCAAAGCTTTGGATTCAACAGGGCGACGACTGGCCAATACCCCGGAAGAAAACAGACCTGAAAAAGTTATTGTTGCTATTTTGACTGACGGGCAAGAGAACGCAAGCATATCCTATAATTTGGCGACAATCAATGATATGATACGCCATCAAAAAGAAACGTATTCATGGGAATTTATTTTTCTGGGAGCCAATCAGGATGCATTCGCGGAAGCTGCGAAGATAGGCATTGACTCAAAAGACACACTTAATTTTGCATCAACAGGTGATGGAATCAGAACAGCTTATAACGAGATGAGCGATAGTATATCTACATACAGGAATAAGTAGAATTCCATTTAAAGAGGCTTCAGGCTTAACAGCTGAACTCTTTATTAACATTAATGATTTGAAACCCATCTGGAGAGTACATGCGCTCGATCCATCGGGGAGGCTATAAAGACCCGGAAGAGTTCGCTGAGGCCATCAATGGCCAGCAAGCTTGAAAAGCCTAAGAGGAAAGTTAGCAGCCTTTCTCTTTAGGTGAAAAATATGTTGGAGATTTGCTCACTATCTCACTGTCAGTGAGCAAGTGACGAAGATTGCTGAAAAGTTTTAATCGGACAGGTTTTAAATGCCGATAAACATTATTCGGACTATAACCGTGTTCTAATTACAGTATTAATAAAATTAGATTACTATCAGACAACATTCAGGGCTGAAAAGCCTGAAGAGAAATGCATTTTAACCAACCTACCCTATCGTTGTAAGTCCAAATCTGAATCAGTATCTTATTAGTGCATAGAAAAACTTTTAAAGTACTGATATGGATATTTCAATTTCAAGAGATATTGAACCTCTCTCCGAGTTTCGCAAGAAATCTGCGGATTTTGTAAAACGCTTAAAAAAAGAGAAGCAACCAATTATACTTACTCAACATGGCAAAAGTGCTGCTGTTTTGATGGATGTATCAGAATATGAACGCTTTACCAAAAAATTAGAGATGCTTGAGGATTTACTCGAAGCCAAGCAACAGGTCGAGCAAGGCAAAACGTATACTATGGATCAAGCAAGAGAAAGAATTGAAAAGCATCTTTCTAAATGGAAATAGTTCTAACGGATCGGTTTTTAACTCGGGTTGAAGAGTGTACCGATTATATTGCACTGGATCATATACCAACAGCTATTAAATGGGCAGAAGGTGTATTCGACCATTGTAGAAAACTAAGCGATCAACCGGAAAGCGGAAGGATTGTCCCTGAGTTCAGACGGCCTGAAATTCGAGAGCTTATACATGGAAATTATCGACTGGTATATGAGTTAAAAACCAATCAAATTGATATGTTGACCATTTGGCATACGAGACAGATGTTGCCAGATGATCCGCACAAGGTTGGTTAACAATGGCTTAGTGCTGACCAGTTAAGGCTTTGGAGTCGACAATCAAAAACAGGCTGGCAGCACAAGCCAAGAGCCGTTATTTGTCATTCAATTCCTCTATCAGATATAAATTCTTCAGATTCATTCCAGTCTTTTTTATAGATTTCTCGAAATCCAATAGGGATAATCATTATGAGTTCAAAAGACAATCTCATCGAAGCTGTTCAACCTCTCTACATGAAAACGGAGAATGGCAGAAAGTTGGCATCAATAATGTTCGACTCCTGAAGCCTATTATGAACATCTTAACTGTTTTCGTTCTTCATGAATAGATCGATACCGTTTGGGAGTATAACTACACAAATATTCTCTTACCAGATTGTTTGTTCGGACGACTTCCAGGTCCATATCATCGATGAGTTGATCAATGTAATGAGTTACAAACGGACCTATAAAGTAGCCACCTCGGGCTGGCCGAAATACTTCCTCAGACCACTGGCGAACCCGTTCAATTTCTTTCTTCATTTCAGCAGTATTTGGCAGGTCAAGTTCCCTCCGAAAATGCTGAGATAGCCAATGTGCAGAGATTTCGGAAGTCAATGCACTCGAAAAAGATTGGGCGTACCCTATAAATCCAATTGTCGGTTCATCTGGCGGAAGGATATGACGATAAAGATAAAAAAAGCCATCCTGTTTGATATGATTTCGAATAGAAGGATCAAGAAAATCTAACTTCTGTTGCCATCCGGTTGCAAAAATCACAACGTCTGCTTTTATCTTCTCTCCTGTTGTCAGCTGAACCGTAGTAGATTCTCGAAAGGACTCGATCTCGGCCTTTTTGAGAGTTGCTCGTCCCTTATGTACTGCCTGGTAAAAATCACTACCCACCCCGATGTCCAGTTTTCCAGGTAGTGGATATTCAGGAACAAGTTTTGAAGGTATCTTTAAATAGTGGCGAATAAACCAACTTTGAAACCGCCAAAAAAAACGTACAAATGGTTTGGCAGGCCCATGAAGAATTTTTTCAAATCCTTTCGGAGTATGGTAACGATAAAATGCTTCAAAGAATCGGGAAAAAAACAGTTTATCATATCTGATTCCAAAAATATAACGGGGAGTTGACCAGCGTGCAGAACGAAACACAAGCTTGCAAGACTGTGCATGTTCAGCAGCTGCTGTGGCACAATCAAGAGCCGATTTACCGGCACCGACTACGATGACTTGTTTGTTCGCAACAGCTTTAGAATGGGTGAATTGACTGGAATGAAGTATCTGACCCTCAAAATTTTCTTGACCCTCGATTTGAGGTATATAAGGAATGGAAAAAACCCCATTACAAATTGCAATGTAGTCAAAATAATGTGTCTCTGATTTTCCATTGGATCTAACAACAACCTGGTAACGGGGTTTAGAATGATCGTTATTTTCGGATTGATGAGAGATGGACACAACCTTGGTGGAAAGTTGAATGTGTTTCCAGAGATCAAAGTGATCCGCATATGAAAGCAAATAGTTACGCACCTGAGGAGCTGTTGGAAAATCATCAGCAGATTTCGGATACTCAAAATCCGAAAATTCATAGAGTTCACGGGGGCTATTGGTACGAAGTCCCGGATAGGTACGGGAAGGAGCCCAAACCCCACCAATAGTTTCCTCTTTATCAAATGCGACTACCTCGAATCCATCAGCTTTTAGAACTTTCGTGGCTACCAATCCTGCAATGCCAGTGCCAACTACACAAACTTTTTCTGAAGAGGTATCTTGCATCATCATACTTGAATCATTTATTTATGAAGAACCAAGAGCCCATCCCTCGGAGCTATTATCATAATTATCACTGGTCAATTGTTGGATATTCGTTCCATCAATGTTCATTTTACATTTTTGAAAAAAATTGGTACCAGCTGCATGAGGGTAAAAATAATTTCTCTCCATCCGGAGACCAAAAAGGTCCATTGTCCTGATCTGAAGGGGCGTTTGTCAGGCGAGTCAGATCAGATCAGATCCATCTGAATTAATTGTATAAATTTCATAATTATCCGGATAGAAAGCATCAAATACTATTTCATTACCGTCGGGTAAATAATGAGCACTTAACGCATTTAGCCCATTATTCAGTAATTTGTTGCCTATTAGAACCATCCGGATTAATCCGACAGATTTCTCTTTCCTCCTTACCAATTTTACCTGAGTAAATAATATGACATACGAAGCATTATTAAAAGAACGCATTCTGGAACCGATCGGAATGACCAGGCTGCTATTTTGCTCACTCCCCGAATGAAACGAAATCTTGTAATTGGTCATAATATAGCCGGCGATTCTGTAGCGAATTTGGGATAGTTCCTCACTGGCAGGTGCCGGCAGGCTCGCATAAATGTGGAAGTGTGTGTATCATGACCTTATCAGTGAGCAAGTGAGATAAATTCTGAAAAAGCTTTCTCGAGACAAATTAATCAAAGCCTATCTCATCAAGTTACATATCCTAATAAACTTTTATGACTCTTTCCTCACTACGTCACTGATCGCTACAGTTTCTTAAAAGCATTCCCAACCTGCTCACTGATATCCATATTCAGAAGGTCCGCGTACCGCTGCGTGGTTTTTACATCCGCATATCTCAACCAGCGTTGAACGGTGTAAATTGGAACTCCGGCGGTGTTAGGTTATGAGGTTTGAGCAGTACAATGTAGAGGGAAATTTAACAGAAGCACAAATAAACACCAGATATGAGCAATTCCAAGAAAAAATCGTACGGGCAATTACCTCACTAAATGTTCGAGGCCTTCTTGAAGAGCCCAAGCCGGAAATTCGTGAAATATGAGCAACTTTTTCTCTCGCCGTTGGCTTTCTTACTTAGGATTATTGGGTACTATTTTGATTTCCCCTAATAATTTATAATTATAGAAGTCGTGGAGTGCAACAAAGGCAACGGAATACTAATGATCGAGAAGCTTCCGGAGAGCATATAACTACCCATCTCTCAAAAGGATCAATTTTTTTTTCGTACAAAATTACTATATCAAACATAAAGACGGAGTCCAATGCTATACAATAAATTACTCGTGATAAGACGCCATTATCTAATGTTATTAGTAATAATTTTAAGCTTTGCTTTAGGCAGCTGCAATATGGCTATCCCAAAGTACACCCAAATTCAGTCTGAATATCCACCAAATTACTATTTAGGAGACTCACCCAATGTTAGTGTTGTAGAGGCAGAAGGTGCTACCAGACGTATACAAGATATTACTATCCAAGAGTTAACAAATCAAAGTCGTAGTAAAGGGTACTTCACTATTGAAAATAAGATAAACGAAGGCATTCGTTTTGATACTCAACAGGGAAAAGTGGTGATGACGGATGAAAATATGGATGTAAATACAGATGATGCATATATAAAGATAAATATAATAGCGAGCATGAGACAAGATGGTCGGACAACTATTACCCGAAGAACAGGGATATTAGGCACTGAAGAAGAAACAGTGCCTGCCATGATGACGATTCTACCTATAGCATTTACAGTTACAAAAGGTGAAGATGTTTTATTGAATGAGCGACAATACGATGGAAAGGTTGTTTGGAGTATCGACGACTATCCTGTAGACTATAGAGAGCGACTTGAAGTAGCCACAGGGAAAGCGGTTGAAGAGTTTATTGCAGATATTACCCCACGATCAATTTCTCGTCGAGCTCGTCTGGATTATTCAAATGAAGAACTAAAGCCAATTTTAGATGCAGCGAGAGATGGACAAGTAAGGGAAGCAGCCACACAAATTGAAGAATATGTAGCAAAAAATTCCAATTCAGCATCAGCTGTTTATAATCTCGCAGTTTTAACTGATGCTTTAGGAGATTACGAAAAGGCATTAAATTATTATGATGAAGCTCTATCTCTCGGCGGTAAAGATTATTATACTGAATCCAAGACAAACTGCATGAAAAGGTTGAGTGAGTATCAAGAAATGGCAGAATAAAGCAATTGATTTAGACTGACAAACTCAGGCCGTAGATTAAGAATCGATAGAACTGTACCAGTTCGTTCAATTGACTGTAAATGAAAGTTATGTATATACTTTCCCCATGTCATTAGTGGCGAGTGGACCATAATTTTCTTACTCATTTTTATATATCTCCTATCTGGAGTACGTGTGTGGCAAAAGAGTGGTGCAGGCAGTGGAACTTCAGCTCTTTGGGCCTGATCTAATTGAGGAATGAATATTAGAATAAAGTAATAATTAACCTAATACTTACCACGTAATTGATATCCTGATTAATAATTTTAAGTTGTCAATTGATAAGGGTTAATAGACTAAAATTTATTGGCAAGAGATATTTATTATTAATCACCATAGAAATTCTTCAGTGTTCAGCTTTCGGCAACATGAGATTTTCCAATCAATGTATCTAAATAGCAGATACCGATTTGAGTATTGCAGTGAATTTCTACACTCAAGGAGTCATACAATATGAAACATGATCTACTATCAAGAAAGATTCTAAATATTTTTCCGCTTTTCGCTTTTCTATTGCTCTTCCCCGCCTATTTGTATTCTTCAGTTCCCCAAATTGATATTTCAGGATCAGAGAATGTAGCTACAACGGATACAATCCCTGAAGCTACCTTCAAGAGTGGGGGAATCCACATAACAAGTGGAACGACTACTCCAAAAAATATATATGATGCATCTGTCTCAGCTCAAATAACTGTGGAAAATCCAAATAGCAGTACCACATGGAAAGTTGGACGTGAAGAAACGATTGAATGGACAACATCCGGGGTTTATGGTGATGTACGCATATGGCTTTATCGGGGGGATGGAGAGTTGGTGAGAAGAATTTACCGATGGTCTGGATCAGGACCAGCACCATGGACTGTCCCTCCTTACATCGAACCGGGTAATGATTACTATATGGTCATTTTTAGTGCTGATGATCCTGATGTAAGAGGTAGAACCGATGGTGCGTTTACGATCGATGAGGGGACAGGTCCTTATATTACCATGTTGAGTCCAACCGGAGGTGAAAAGTGGACCTCAGGTGAAGAAGAAGAGATTCGATGGACCAGCCGTAATGTACAGGGAGAAGTTGAAATTCTTCTTCACAGAGAAGGGGCTATTTTTATAGAATACATATCAAGAGGCACATCTGACGATGGCACTTATAACTGGACTGTGCCTGATGATATAGAACCTCGAACGGATTATTATGTCGGAGTGAGAAGTCTTGAGAATGAAAGTGTATGGGACACTAAAGGCCTATTCCAAATTGGATATGCAAATTCAGATCTTTCCGGTATTGTTGATACTCGCGGGGAGGCATGGGATGTACAAGTGTCAGGCAATTATGCATATATCGCTGACGAAGATGGAGGGCTTACGATAGCGGATATTACTAATCCTTCAAATGCTTTTGAGGTGGGTTCAATTGAAACCCCGGGTCGAGCACTCACGATTGATGTTATTGGCAACCTTGCGTATGTAGCAGATGAGAGAGGTGGATTACAAGTATATAATATCTCGGATCCGGCCAATCCAACAGAAGTTGGTTCTTTTGATACATTGGACGATGCTTGGGGCATTGCCGTTTCCGGAGATCATGCATATATAGCAGTTGAATCAGATGGCCTGCAGATTATAGATATATCCGATCCGGAAAATCTCACTGAAATTGGCCGATTTGACACCCCCGGAAATGCAGTAAACGTACAAGTCCGTGGTGATTATGCCTACGTAGCCGACTACTCTTCCGGACTGCGTATTTTGGATATTTCGGACCCTGCCAACCCAACGGAAGTGAGCTTTCTGGATGCACAAGATGATGTCTGGGATGTCGATCTTAAAGGTACCTATGCTTATGTTGCTGATCATGGTCTGCGAATCATAGATATTTCCGACCCAGCCAATCCAGCAGAAGTAAGTAACTTTGAGGCCTCTGATTCTGCCTGGGACGTAACAGTTTCAGGAAATTATGCATACATAGCAGCAGATAACGCCGGAATTCGTACTATTGATGTGTCTGATCCTGCAAATCCTGTTGAGACTGGATACTTTAATACCCCGGATCCCGCATATGGAGTATCAAGTGCTGGCGAATATGTATATGTGGCTGCTGAAGAAAGTGGTGTTTATATTATTCGGAATCAGTCAGATGAAGATGTTACACCGCCTACAGCTCCCAGTGGTTTAAGTACGTCGGTCGTAAACGGACAGATTACCTTAACATGGGATCCTAATTCGGAAACCGATCTTGCGCAATACCGTCTTTACAGGTTTGCACTTCCACAACAATATACAGAACAAATTGCTACTATTCCTGCAGGAACAGAAACATATACGGATACAGATATAGTTAATGGACGTACATATTCTTATTGGGTTTCTGCGGTAGATATAAATGGCAATGAAAGTGGATTTTCAGATGAAGTTCAGGATTCATTAGAAACTTTTCCAGCAGATCAAAAGATTAATTTCTGGGTGCACTCGCCAGTGTATGAGTTCGGTTCGATTGAGTGGGTATTTCCCGAAGATTCTGAAGCAGTACCATTAAGTAACAATAATGGATTCTGGGGAATCGAAGAGCCACAATTTATGGAAGCCTGCGATCAAAACGATTCCAGTGATCAAAACCTGATTATTAAGAAAAATGGGCAACGAGTAGGCATCCTTTATGTAAATCTCTGTGATCAAATAGAATCAAGTTCCGCGTTTAATGCGATCCTTCTTCTCAATGATAAAATGGAAATTGAAAATAAAGAATCCTGGGACTATTACAGCAGTACAGATGAAGTGATGGTCTCGATGTTGGTTGCACCCGATAAATTTCAACTGAATCAATCTATAGAACCAAGTGCGGATCCAATACTTGGAGTCCATGGAGTAAGTGGATTTTATCCATACTGGGGAAGTAACATTATTAGTGAAATTAACGGAGAGGACAATTATCACTTTTGGCAGTTTTACTATCCATACGACCAACCAATTAAAAAATCGGGCATCTTACTTGGTGAGGCACTGAATTATTTACTTAGTGACCAGCTTTTTGGACTTTCTTTATCGTATCAAACGAATAATTTAAAAGTTTTGGCTCACAGCATGGGAGGTTTGGTGAGCCGCTCACACATACAAAGCAAATATTTTCATGATACCATTCAAAAATTGGTTATGCTGGGAACACCAAATCATGGGAGTTATGGTTCATTTAGGTTGACTAATACTTTTTTTGGGGGATTTGCAGGAAGCAAATTTGATATGGATCCATCTGCACCAGCTTATTTTGAAATGATTCCAGGTAGTGTGTTCTTGCGGAGTCTAAATAATCGTGTACCTTCAACATTGAATGATGAAGCTGATTTTTCATATATAACAGTAGCAGGAATAAAGTTTGGGATAATTGGTCATTTTTTTGACAAAATTCACCAGGAAATTGAATTTCAAGATGATGGGTTCGTGTCTGTATCAAGTGTCAGTTTACTGAAATATAATATTCCGATTTTAGTTACTGAGCATTATCATACAACGATCAAAGATAATCCTGAAAATATATATGGTCTGACAAATGCAAGAGGATTGGTGTTGCCATTATTAAAGGGAGAATATACCTCACTTCGCCAACATCCTAATTACATAGGGAATTTGGGTTTTAATGATAATTCTGACAATATAAAAAGTATCGAAACAAGTGATTTTGGTAGCGTAATTTTAAACACTAACTTTTCTAAGTCAGACTATGATGTAGGAATACGTGCAGTTTACGGAAGTGACAATAGACTGCGTATATATTCTTCTGCAAATAGTGCTTCTTTTATAGAAGATCCATATAAAGTGAAAGGTGATAGTATATATTCCTCAAGTGGATCTTTTTTAATTAATTCAAATTCCAGATATGATAATTTAGGTGTAAACTTTGAAGAAAGTAGTCAAATTATCGAAGTTGGAAGGTTTACAAATGATTTAATTCGCCCATGGATAAAGATTGGTTTCTCGGAGGTTGAATTAGAATTTCAACCTCTACAAACCAATTATTCAGGTCAAATTGCATTAACACCTGATCAGAAGGATATGATGAAAATACATATTGATAACCCGACTGAGAAACAAAAGGGAAGAACAGGGTTAGTTCAGTATATTGATTCAAAGGTAGATACAGCATTGATTTACATTGAACTACCAGGAGAATCCATTGATGTTCCCGATTATCAAATTGCCCTAACATCTCCTCCCGGAGTAGAATATAATATCAATAATGCACCTGCGAATTGGTCTGTAACAGAAGATAAAGAGCAGGGGTATGCATACTTTTATATTCCGAAACCTGAACCTGGCAATTGGGAAGTAGATCATAATCCATCTATCAATAACGTATATGTAGCATCTTCAATAACCAGTGATATTGATATAATAAGTAGGGTTCAGGGAGATAATCACATCGTTTCCGAACCGGTCACTATTGAAATTGAAATAGAGGGAGTGAATCAATTAAGTAGTTACAAAATTGAACCAGAATATGTCTGTTACGACGATAACAGTGAGGAGCTCGAAGCCGGGAGTCTTGAACTTCTAAATATTAAAGCAGGTGTTTACGAAACGCAGCTTCTTGCACCTTCTGAAAGTATTGGTTGTACGGTTGAACCTGAGTTGATAGCAGATGTTGGGAATGAAGAGATAACCCGGTATGCATTCAGCAGTGTCGATTTAAAAGCTAATAATGCAACAAGCATAGACAGGGATGGAGAGAGTGATGAGATACCAAACCAGTCAAAACTTCACCAAAACTACCCCAACCCATTTAATCCAACCACAAATATCAGGTTTGAGTTACCAGAATCATCCGTGGTGACACTTGAAGTCTATAATATCCTGGGGCAGCGGGTGGCACAATTGGCTAATGAACGTAAAAGTCCAGGCCATTACACGGTGAACTTCGATGCCTCTGGACTTTCAAGCGGGGTTTATTTGTACCGGTTGCAAACAGATTCATTTACTGAAACCAAGCAGATGATGTTGATTAAGTAGATCATCAACGGAGATTCGTTGCTAAAAGGACTGTCTTCTGTGGAAATTTTGAACACCCTCCATTATGCGCACCTGCTCGGAGCGAACCAATCCCGACAGCCCGTTGAAACTCTTACGCATATCACACACCCCGCAGTACAGGTGGTAGAGGTGGGAGAAGCTCAGGTAAAACATCAGTCGAGCCGGATTAAGGTATGGATCAGCGGCAGGTTCCCGCTGCTCAGTCGAATGGCAACACCGTTAGGATAGGTGATCGTGACCTGGTCGGACGGGCCCGCTCCCGACACGTCCACTGCGGCGAACCCGCCGGACGGCTGATCAGCCCGGCGGCGCTTGGCCACCCAATAGCTGAAGGTGTGAGTATTTATGGCCTGCTCGGCGCAAAAAGCTTTCCGGGTCACGCCGCTGGCTTTCCACTGGTCCACCAGGGCAAACATGGTCTGAGTCTTTGTCTTGGATGCTGTTGTCATTGGTTTTTGACAAGCAACCTACCATCCTCATCTATCACCCGAAAGGTGCAGTTGGTCGGGTGGATACGTTGTATTTGGTCTGCTGGATGTTAGCCAGTACATGGGTGAACCGTTTTGTGAAGTTAGCTACGTGCGAAGAATTTGACCGCGTGCATGCCCAACTTTAAAGCGCGATCTATTTCAAAGCAAGGAATGAGAAAAGAGCGACTTTGTTTCACCATAGTTTTACCAAGTCAAAATGAATAAGCCTTAAACTAAAGAAAACATTCACTTTAAGGCTTTTTATAAGTGACCCCGCCCAGACTTGAACTGGGATCTAGGACTTAGGAGGTCCCTATTCTATCCGGTTGAACTACAGGGTCAATGATTTGCAATCTCAACACAAGATTTAAGATAGGGGACTGCATCGGTAAAATCTATTCCTGAATTCACATGTTTGCCAAAATATGAAATGAAACAGGGGCTGTTCTCTGTTTATTGGCAACCATGCAAAAAGAAATAATAAACATCGTCTGGTTTAAACGTGATCTTCGCCTCAAAGATCACGCTCCACTAAAGGCAGCAGCAGAATCGGATAATCCCTGCCTGTTAATTTACCTGTTCGAGCCCTCTCTCATCAACGATCCGCACTACGATGTTCGACACTGGCGATTTGCCTGGGAATCGCTGGTTGACATGATGGATGTGCTAAATGAGAAAGACCATGAACTAATGGTCGCTTTTGAGGAAGCGAAAGATTTCTTTAAAAAAATTGTGGATAAATATGATGTCCAAACGGTTTTCAGCCACGAGGAGACCGGCATCGATCTGACCTACCGGCGCGACCTGGAAATGAAAGAATGGTTTGAGGGGAGGGATATCGAGTGGTGTGAATCTCCAACAAATGCCGTTCAAAGAGGCCTGATGAATCGGGATTGGTGGCGTAAGACCTGTCGACAAAAGATGAATGCCCCGCAAGAAGATCCTGACTTGAGCATGCTGGAATCGGTTAATCTTACAGAGAATATTTTAGAGACAATCAACACGTCTATACCGAAACGATTTCAGGAACGAGATGACTCATTTCAGGCGGGTGGTGAAAAGAAAGCCTGGGAGCTGCTTAAAAGCTTTGTCCACGAACGGTGCGCAGACTATAATTCCTCAATTTCGGCCCCGGGTCCGCCGCGGACAGGTGCAGGGAATGGAGGGTGAAGGGGCCATCCAGACAATTCATGCGCAAGTTCCACTCGAGGAACTCGACCATTATTCCACCAGGCTAAAGTCGATGACAAAAGGGAGTGCGGCTCATACACGAGATTTTTCTCACTACGCCCGTGCTCCACATGATATCCAGGAGCGTATAATCGAAAAAAATCGTGAGCCCGTAAATGCCTGAATCTGAAAGGAGTTAGCCTGAGCTCGATTTAAAAATAAAGAAAGTTGACGGCCAATTATTTAATTCAGCAACAATAGTGTCATGCTGACCTCGATCCGGCATCTCCTGCCTGTGTCACGATGAGAGATACCACATCAAGTACGGGATACCGCCCTTTATAGATTGGCTCAAATGCAATTAATAACTAAGAATCGAACTCAGGTAATTAATTAGCGGCTAACTTTTGAGGTAACATTCC
>NZ_JBBVMF010000038.1:0-14927 GCF_038150125.1 Rhodohalobacter sp. 8-1
TTTGCGATTCGCGAGGGCGGTCGTACAGTAGGCGCAGGCGTGGTAACCAAAATTAATGATTAAAGGGTCTACATCACGTGGCTACACAACAAAAGATTAGAATTAAGCTGAAATCATACGATCACAACCTGATCGACAAATCAGCAGAGAAAATTATTCAGACAGTAAAATCGACGGGTGCCGTTGTATCAGGACCGATACCTCTGCCCACGAGTAAAAACATTATCACTGTAAACAGATCTGTTTTTGTTGATAAAAAATCACGAGAACAATTTGAATACCGGTCACATAAACGATTGATCGATATTCTTTCAACCGGATCACAAACAGTGGATGCCTTGATGAAGCTTGAGCTTCCCTCTGGTGTGGATGTTGAAATTAAAGTGTAAGTAAATTCCTAAGGATATTATGAGCGGGTTAATCGGAAAAAAAGTTGGGATGACAAGTATCTTTGATGAACTGGGGCGCAGCATCGCTGTAACCGTTGTCGAAGTAGAACCTTGTGCTATTACCCAAATCAAAACAGAAGAAACGGACGGATATAATGCTGTTCAGCTGTCGGCTTTTAAAAAGAAGTCTTCGAAAATTAACGGTGCATTAGCCGGTCATTTCGAAAAAGCCGGAACAGAACCGCGGAAAGTAATCAGCGAATTTCGCGATTACATCCCTGAAGGATTTGAGCTTGGGGATGAGCTCACGATAGGAGATGTATTTGAAGTGGGTGACCGGGTAGATGTTGTTGGAACGTCTAAAGGCACGGGTTTTACCGGTGTTGTTAAACGTCACAATTTCAGTGGAGTTGGCGGCCGTACACACGGTCAGCACAACCGGGAAAGAGCACCGGGCGCTATTGGCCAGGCATCGGATCCCTCACGAGTATTTAAGGGAATCAAAATGGCCGGCCGTTCCGGAAATCACCGCACGAAAGCACAGAATCTTTCTGTAGCTCAAATTTATGCTGACTCAAACATGCTTTTAGTGACAGGCAGCATTCCGGGACCAAATGGCGGATACGTAGAAATTCATAATAAATCACAGAGTTAAGCCTGATGAAAGTTACAATTCATAAAACTGATGGCAAAAGCAGTGGAAAAGAAGCTGATCTGAATGATCAGATCTTCGGCATTGAGCCAAATGAAACCGTACTCTATGAAGATGTACGCCGGTTTCTCGCTAATAAGCGACAGGGTACTGCCAGTACAAAAGAACGTGGAGAAGTTCGTGGTGGTGGTCGTAAAGCATATAAGCAAAAAGGTACAGGAATGGCCCGTCGTGGATCAATTCGATCGCCACTCCTGAGGGGTGGTGGTACTGTGTTTGGCCCGAAACCAAGAAATTATACGGTTCGTCTAACTAAGAAAGCAAAAAGACTGGCAAGGATGTCAGCACTATCTCTGAAAGCTTCAGATGATGCAATTCGGGTTGTTGATGGACTGTCGTTTGATGAACCAAAAACGAAAGAGATTGTCTCTTTACTTGAAGCGTTGGAACTAACAGGTAAAAAAGTTCTTATCCTTTCAAAAGAGACTGATATGATGCTGTACAAATCAGCACGAAATCTCAAGAATGTGCATGTGCTTGAAGCTAATAAGCCAACTACGTATGAGATTATGAATGCTGATTTTATCGTCATTCAAAGTGATGCTCTTACTGTTTTGGAAGAAAGTTTTGCACTTAATGTAGAAGAGGACGCAGCATGAGTATTTTAATTCAACCACTGATTACTGAAAAGCTTACTCGTATACAAGAAGAGCAACAAAAGTATGCGTTTAAGGTGCTAAAAACAGCTACCAAGCCTCAGATTAAAAAAGCAATTGAAGAACGATACCCTGAAGTAAAGGTATCTAAAGTGAACACAATGATTGTTCCATCAAAACCAAAGGGTCGTCACACACGAAGTGGATTCGTTGAAGGCAGAAATGCTGTATGGAAAAAAGCAATCATTACCCTTAAAGAAGGCGAAATCGATTTCTTTAGCGAAATTTAAATAATAGAGTTCAATGGCAACCAGACAAATTAAACCAATTACACCGGGACAGCGACACAGAATTGCACCTGTGTTTGATGACATCACGATCAGCAAACCGCTGAAATCGCTGACCGTTGGTCATGGTAAATCCGGTGGACGAAACAATCGTGGACGGAAAACTTCCAGGCACCGCGGTGGCGGACACAAGCGTAAACTTCGGGTTATAGATTTCAAACGTAACAAGTTTGATATTCCGGCAAAGGTTCAAACGATCGAATATGATCCGAACCGCACAGCACGGATTGCACTTGTTGCTTACGCTGATGGAGAAAAACGATATATTCTTGCTCCTAATAAACTTCAGGTGGGCGATACAATTATTAGCTCTGAAACAGCTTCGCCTGATGTAGGAAATGCAATGCCGATGAGTAAAATGCCTCCCGGTACTTATATTCATAATGTTGAGTTACAGCCTGGAAAAGGTGCACAGCTTTGCAGAAGTGCGGGAACGGTTGCTCAAATGGTTGCTAAAACAGAAAAATATGTTACTGTTAAGCTTCCATCTGGTGAGGTTCGCCGAATTCTTGGAACGTGTATTGCAACAGTTGGGTCTACAAGTAACCCGGATCATTTTAACACAACGAAAGGGAAAGCCGGACGAAACAGATGGCTTGGACGCAGACCTCAGACAAGGGGTGTTGCAATGAACCCTGTTGATCACCCAATGGGTGGTGGTGAAGGTAAAGCATCCGGAGGACACCCACGATCACCCTGGGGGCAGTCAGCCAAAGGTAAGAAGACGAGAAACAGAAATAAGATGTCTTCTAAATTCATTGTTAAGCGAAGAAAAACCAAAAAATCTAGATAAGTATGCCACGTTCGTTAAAAAAAGGACCTTTTGTTCACTACAAGCTTCAGCGTAAAGTTGATGCCATGAATGAGAGTGGCAAAAAGAAGGTCATTAAAACTTGGTCTCGCGGATCGATGATAACACCTGATTTTATCGGTTTGACGATTGCAGTTCATAACGGTAAGCAGTTTATCCCGGTCTACATTACAGAAAATATGGTAGGCCACAAACTGGGAGAATTTTCTGCTACACGTACGTTCCGCGGGCACCCTCTCAAGAAAATGAAATAGGTAACGGATTTTACTGATGGAAACACAAACATTTGAAGCGAAAGCAGTTCAGCGACACCTTCGGAAGGCACCACGAAAATTGAGACTCATCGTAGACCTCGTTCGTGGCGAAAAAGTTGACAAGGCGATCAAAACACTTGAATTCACAAAGAAAGCCTCAGCGGTAGATGTGAGTAAAGTAATTCGATCGGCAGCAGCTAATGTCCGGGACAAATTTCAAGAAGAGCGACTGGATGACGATCTGCTTTATATCAAAGAGATATATGTGGATGAAGGTGTAACATTGAAACGGATTCAACCGGCCCCGATGGGTCGTGCACACCGCATCAATAAAAGAAGCAGCCACATTACTGTTGTTGTTGCTAAGATTGAAGAAACTGTAATTGAAGATTAAAGGGTAAAACTTTGGGACAAAAAAGTAATCCAACAGGACTTAGACTCGGAATTATAAAAGGTTGGGATTCTAACTGGTATGCAGAAGAGAATAAACCGGCTATGTTGCTTGAAGACAATAAGCTTCGGGAGTATCTCGCAATTCGTCTTAGAAATGGCGGTCTGTCTAATGTTATTATCGAACGGACACCAAAGCGTATCCTTCTAACACTTAATACATCACGACCAGGTGTAATTATTGGTAAGGGTGGCGAGCAGATTGAACTGTTGCGCGGTGAGCTGAAAAAGATTACCGATAAGGAAGTACAGATCAATGTAAGTGAAATTAAACGTCCTGAACTTGACGCAAGTTTAGTTGGACAAAATATTTCACAACAGCTTCAAGCCAGAGTTTCCTTCAGAAGAGCGATGAAAACCGCTTTATCTTCTGCTATGAGAATGGGGGCGAAAGGCATTAAAATTAAATGTGCCGGCCGATTGGGCGGAGCTGAAATGGCACGTACCGAGCAGTATAAAGAAGGCCGCGTGCCCCTTCATACCCTCCGTGCTGATATAGATTATGCAAACATCACCTCAAACACCATCTATGGTTCCATTGGAGTCTCTGTATGGATATTTAAAGGTGAAATTATTGGAGATGTAGATCTGACACCTGGTTCTGATACCGCACAAGATAGTGAGCCGAAACGAAAAGGCGGCGGTCGCAGAAGCAAGCGTAAGAGCGGCGGCAGATCAAAACGACGAACACGTAACTAATTGATAGCTTAAGAAATCATGTTAGAACCAAAAAGAATTGCAAGACGCCGGCAGCACAGAGACAAGCTGAAAGGAAACGCTCAGCGTGGAACCACTTTGGCATTTGGAAGTTTTGGCCTGAAGGCAATTGAGCCAAAGTTTATTACCTCACGCCAAATTGAGGCATGTCGTGTAACAATAGCCAGAACACTTCAGCGTGATGGTAAGACGTTTATTCGAATTTTTCCGGATCGTCCCATCACAAGTAAACCAGCTGAAACACGTATGGGTAAAGGTAAAGGAGCTCTTGATCATTATATTGCTGTTGTAAAACCGGGTCGTATTCTGTTTGAGATTGCTGGTGTAAGTGAGGAAATGGCACAAGAAGCACTTAGACGAGCTTCACATAAGCTTCCTATTAAAACAAAATTTGTGAAACGTCGTGATTACGACGGCGAATAAACGCTTTACAGGTTAGAATATGAAAACACACGAATTACGAGATCTTTCACTCTCTGAGCTTGAAGCCAGACTGGAAGATGAAAAAAAGGCTTTGACTGATTTTAAATTCAATAAAGCTATCGCGGGACAAATAGAAAATCCGGCACGTATTAAAAATACGAGACGAGAAATTTCCCGATTGACAACGATTATTAACGAAAAAAAGAGTGCTGAATAAATAATATGGCACAAGTAGAAAGAGCACAAAGAAGAACAAGGACCGGCCGCGTAGTAAGCGATCGCATGGATAAGACAATAACAGTTGCCGTAGAACGGCAGATAAAACATTCCATTTACGGGAAGTTTATCACCAAAACAACAAAGTACCTTGCACACGATGAAGGTAACGAAGCGAACTCTGGTGACACTGTTTTAATCATGTCAACGCGTCCATTATCAAAAAGAAAATCTTGGCGTTTGGTCGAGATCGTGGAACGAGCCAAATAACGATCAATCTGTAGGTTAAACTAATGATTCAAACACAATCGACACTGAATGTAGCTGATAACAGCGGAGCACGTAAATTGATGTGTATCAAAGTGCTTGGAGATTCTAAAAGAAGATATGCAAGTATCGGAGATTTGATCTCATGCTCGGTCCGTACAGCTATTCCCGGAGGAAATGTTAAAAAAGGGGAAGTTGTACAAGCAGTTATCGTTCGCACTAAAAAAGAAATTCGTCGCAGAGATGGAAGCTACATTCGATTTGATGAGAACGCGGCGGTAATTATTAACAAAGAAAAGGAACCTGTTGGAACCCGTATCTTTGGCCCTATCGCCAGAGAACTTCGAGAAAAGAATTATATGCGGATTGTTTCACTGGCCCCTGAAGTACTTTAAAGGATAGTAATATGCCACGTAAGTTTAATAAGAAAAAGAAATTGCACGTTAAACGTGATGATGAAGTCCTTGTTCTTGCCGGGAATGATAAAGGCAAAAGGGGACGGGTCATGGTTGTTTATCCAACAACTGAAAAAGCGTTAGTTGAAGGTGTAAACATGACCACCCATCATGAAAAACCATCCCAGGAAAATCCCCAGGGTGGACGTTTGAAAAGAGAAGCACCGGTACATATCTCCAATTTAATGGTGATAGACCCTAACTCGGATGAGCCAACAAGAATTGGCAGAAAACGAGTAGAAGAAGAGGGTGGCGGACGATGGGTACGTTACGCAAAGAACAGCGGCGAAATTATAGACAAGTAATAGAATGGCAGAAGCAAGACTTTATACATACTACAAAGATGAAATCGTAGATAAACTTATAGAAGAGTTTAAATACGAGAACTTGATGGGAGTTCCCAAGCTCAAAAAAATCGTAATCAACGTCGGATATGGTGATGCGATTAATGACGCCAAAACTCTGGATGTGATTGCAGAAAATGTTGGCTTGATTACCGGTCAGAAACCGGTCAAAACTAAAGCCAAAAGTTCTGTCGCGAATTTTAAACTTCGTGAAGGTCAGGAGATTGGCTGCAAAGTGACGCTGCGAGGCAAAATCATGTTTGAGTTTTTAGACAGGCTGATTAATCTCGCGCTGCCAAGAACAAGAGACTTTCAAGGTATTCCCAACAAAAGTTTTGATGGCCGCGGTAACTATACGATGGGTATTAAAGAGCATACAATATTCCCCGAAATTGATGTGGATAAAGCTTCTACAATCCACGGTATGGATATTACGTTTGTAACATCCGCTGAATCTGATGAAGAAGCATTTTCGATGCTAAAGTACTTCGGAATGCCGTTTAAGAAATGAATTTGAATAACAAAGCAGAAACCAATGGCTAAAAAATCCTGGATAGCACGTAACGAAAAAAGAAAACGAACAGTGGAGAAGTACGCTGAAAAACGCAAAGAGCTCAAAGAAGCCGGCGATTATGAAGCACTTCAAAAACTTCCGCGCGATGCGAGTCCTACTCGTGTTAGAAACCGTTGCAGCCTAACCGGGCGATCACGCGGTTATATAAGTGAATATGGAATTTCGCGCATTAAATTCCGTGAATTAGCCCTGAATGGAAAAATTCCAGGCGTACGAAAAGCAAGTTGGTAACACAGGAGAATTAAATTATGCAATCTGACCCAGTATCTGATTATTTAACGCGTCTAAGAAACGCACAACAGGCCGGCCATCGCCGGGTTGATGTACCCGCTTCTAAATTGAAGCGCGCAATGACGAAAATCCTTGTTGATAAGGGATATGTAAATAAGTACATCGATATTACAGACAATAAGCAAGGTGTTCTTCGCTTGTTTCTGAAATACGATGCATATGGACAGCCGGTTATTAAAAAGCTGACCCGTGTCTCTAAACCAGGTCTTCGAAAATATTGTAGTTCTGAAGAGATCCCTCAATCTTACAATGGACTTGGTATTGTTATTCTGTCTACATCCGATGGTGTTATGACAGATAAAGAAGCGAAGAAAATGAAAATTGGTGGAGAGATTCTCTGCACTATTTACTAAAAATTTTAGGATACAAACGTTATGTCAAGAATAGGTAAACAACCGGTTGAGTTAGCCAGCAATGTTGAGTTCAGCATTGGGGCCGACCATACAGTTACCGTGAAAGGTGACAAAGGAGAAGGTACAATTCGTATCCATCCGGATATCACTATTGAAAAAGCGGATAACGAAATTATCGTTAAACGTCCCAGTGATTCAAAGGAACACAAATCGCTTCACGGCCTGTATCGATCATTGATTTATAATATGGTTGAAGGCGTAACCAACGGATATAAAAAGACACTTGAAATAATTGGTGTTGGATACCGTGCGACGTACAACAACGGTATTCTTGAGCTTAACCTGGGCTTTTCTCATCCCATTTATTTTGTTCCGCCTGAAGGAATTGACATTGAAGTAGATACTAAAACAAAGAAAAATCCGCTTCTCATAATCTCCGGAGTGAATAAAGAGATGGTTGGGCAAGTGGCTGCAAAAATACGCTCATTTAGAAAACCAGAGCCTTACAAAGGTAAAGGAATACGTTACACAGATGAGTATGTGAGAAGAAAAGCTGGTAAATCTGCTGCTAAATAATTTTAGATATTAGATAAATGAAGAAAAATCGAGTTAAAACAGAACGCAGAAATAAGATCCGAAGAAGGATCCGCTCAACAATTTCAGGAACTGCTGAACGGCCTCGTCTTGCGGTTTTTAAAAGCAGCAAACATGTCTATTTGCAGCTGATAAATGATCGTGAAAATGTG
Organism: Rhodohalobacter sp. 8-1; assembly: GCF_038150125.1. Taxonomy (NCBI): domain Bacteria; kingdom Pseudomonadati; phylum Balneolota; class Balneolia; order Balneolales; family Balneolaceae; genus Rhodohalobacter; species Rhodohalobacter sp. 8-1. Next base: position 7,946 of record NZ_JBBVMF010000038.1, read on the forward strand.
ACCATTACTTCTGTATCTTCAATGTCCAATGATTTGCAGGACGAACTTGCTGATAAGTCAAAAATTGAGGCCGCTACCCTGATCGGCCAGACTATTGCAAAAACTGCACTGGATCAAGGTATCAAGAAGGTTGTGTTTGACCGGGGCGGATACAAGTATCACGGAATTATCAAAGCCGCAGCAGACGGTGCTCGCGAAGGTGGACTGGACTTTTAAAAATATATTATAAGAATTATGCCAAAAATACGTAGAAAACATAATATCCCGGCTGCTAATCTTAATCTTGAAGAGAAGCTTGTTCATATTAACAGGGTCTCTAAAGTTGTGAAAGGTGGTCGACGGTTTAGCTTCAACGCAATTGTTGTTGTTGGAAATGGTGATGGTGTTGTAGGCCATGGACTTGGTAAAGCCAATGAAGTAGCTGATGCCATTCAAAAAGGGTTCGACAATGCAAAGAAGAATCTGATCAAAGTATCGATGACTAAGACCGGATCTATTCATCACCCAATTGTTGGAAAAGCTGGTGCCGGTAAAGTGTTACTTCGGCCCGCATCTGACGGTACAGGTGTAATTGCCGGTGGCGCTGTAAAATCATTGCTTGATGTAGCCGGTGTAAAAAATATCCTGTCTAAATCACTTCGATCCTCGAATCCGCACAATATGGTAAAGGCGGCATTTGAAGCACTTCGAAACGCTACTGACCCTGTGGAAGTTGCTCAGAGGCGTGGCGTGAGTGTAAGTAAAGTATTTGAAGGCTAATAATCGTTTTAAGTATTTATTCCTATGAAATTACATAATCTAAAAGCACCGGACTCTCACAAAAAGCGCAAACGCGTAGGTCGTGGACAAGGATCAGGAATGGGCGAACAGTCTGGTCGTGGTCATAATGGTCAAAAATCCAGAAGTGGTAGCAAAGTAAAAGCCTGGTTTGAAGGTGGGCAAATGCCTCTGCAACGTCGCGTTCCTAAGTTTGGATTCAAAAATCCATTCAGAACAGAATTCCAGGCCGTAAATGTGCAGAAAATTTCAAACTTTGTTGAAGCCGGAAAACTCAGCGATACGATCACTATCGCCGATCTCGTAAATAGCGGATTGGCCGATGATAATGATCGCATCAAACTGCTGGGAACAGGTGAGATCGATACCAAGATTTCAATTGAAGTACATGCTTGCAGTGGATCGGCCAGGAAGAAGGTCGAAGATGCCGGCGGCAGTGTTGAAGTCGTAAACTAATATAAATCACACCCACTCAGCTTAACCATATCGAATGAGTACCTTAGATAATTTTAGAAATATATTTAAAATCGAGGACCTCCGGAATCGTATTCTGTACGTGGTAGGTGTCCTTATGGTTTACCGGATAGGCAGTTACGTAACCATGCCCGGTGTTGATGCCAATGCTTTAACAGCGACTACTGGGGATGCATCAAGCCTTATGGGCCTTTTTGATCTGTTTGTGGGTGGAGCTTTTTCAAGAGCTGGTGTATTCGCTCTTGGAATTATGCCCTATATTACGGCTGCGATTATTATTCAGCTGATGGGTGCCGCTGTTCCTTATTTCCAGAAGCTTCAGCGAGAGGGAGAAGAGGGGCGTCGAAAGATAAACCGCCTTACCCGATATGGTACGGTTGGTATTACGGCAGTACAGGCGATCGGCTTTGGGATTAATCTGATCGCAACATCACCCAACGCGATCGTTGTAAGTAACACAGCGTTTATACTGACTTCGATTATAATTCTTACTGCCGGTACAACATTTGTTATGTGGCTTGGCGAGAGAATCACGGATCGGGGAATTGGTAATGGTATTTCATTGCTTATCATGATCGGTATTATCGCTGCTCTGCCTACTGCATTGATAAATGAAATATCCACAACTAACAATGCTATAATCATTATTGTTGAACTTGCAGGACTTGCTCTAGTAATTGCATCCTGCGTACTTCTTACACAAGGAACACGGAAAATTCCGGTTCAATATGCCAAGCGAGTTGTTGGACGAAAGGTGTATGGCGGAACTACACAGTATCTTCCGCTTCGTGTAAATGCTGCAGGTGTTATGCCGATTATCTTTGCTCAGTCAATCATGTTTATACCAAGTACTGTGGGAACGTTCTTCCCTGAAAATACTACAGTACAGTTTTTGACGGCTTGGTCGGCTGATTTTACCGGCGTCACATATTCAATTGTGTTCTTTATTATCTGTGTGTTTTTCACATTTTTCTATACAGCCATCGCTGTAAATCCAAAAGAAATGGCGGATACGATGAAGCGTCAGGGTGGATTTATTCCTGGTGTGAGACCCGGTAAGCAGACTGTTGAATTTATTGACAATATTTTGACGAAAATTACATTACCAGGTTCCTTGTTTCTGTCGTTTGTTGCAATATTACCGGCAATAATTGCCCGAATGGGTGTTACGCCAGGTTTCGCGCTCTTTTATGGCGGAACAAGTTTATTGATTATCGTAGGAGTTGCTTTAGATACATTGCAACAGATCGAAAGCCATCTGATGATGCGTCACTATGATGGATTTATGAAATCCGGAAAAATAAAAGGTCGTAGAAGAGCCTGATGATATACCTTAAGAGTGAATCTGAAATTGAAAAAATGCGTGAAGCTGCGCAGCTTGTTTCAAGAACACTCGCAGAGGTTGCAAAGAATCTTGAACCTGGTGTAGAAACCGGCAGACTTGATAGGATTGCTGAAGATTATATTAAGAAATATAACGCCCGGCCCGCTTTTAAAGGCTATGGCAGTAGTAGCAATCCGTTTCCAGGCAGTTTGTGTATCTCAATAAATGAAGAAGTTGTACATGGCATACCGGGAAAGCGCAAAATACAAGAAGGAGATATTGTCTCTGTAGATTGTGGTGTTGAACTTAATGGTTACTTTGGTGATCACGCTTACACTTTTATTGCCGGAGAAACTGATGATGATACAATGAGACTCTTAAAAACAACGTTAGAGTCTCTTTATGTTGGCATCGAGCAGGCCGTTCATGGAAATAGCAATGGAGATATCGGCCACGCGATCCAAACATACTGTGAGGACCGTGACTTTGGCGTAGTCAGAGATTTAGTTGGCCACGGTATTGGAAAAAGTATGCATGAAGACCCTTCGGTTCCTAATTATGGCCGACCTGGTAAAGGCGAACGGTTACGAACAGGAATGGGTCTGGCTATTGAACCGATGATTACAATGGGTACCGATAAAGTTAAAACGCTAAGTGATGGCTGGACTATTGTAACAGCGGATGGGAAGAATGCAGCACATTTTGAACACGATATTATAGTTCGTGAAGGAAAAGCTGAAATTCTCAGTACTTTTGATTATATTGCTGAGATAACAAAAAATGAAAATTTAGTGACGTTTTATGGCTAAGCAAGAGCCGATTAAGCAAGACGGAAAAATTTTAGAAGCTTTACCTAATGCTCAGTTCAAAGTTGAGCTGGATAATGGTCACGAAATATTGGCCCATGTTTCAGGTAAAATGAGAATGTATTACATTAAGATTCTCCCGGGAGATCGTGTGCAGGTTGAGATGTCTCCTTACGATCTGACTAAGGGAAGAATCACGTATCGTTATAAGTAGAATAACAAAATAGGATATTACGATGAAGACAAAATCATCAGTTAAAAAGCGAAGTTCAGACGATAAAATCGTACGTAGGAAAGGACGAATTTACGTAATCAATAAAAAGAATCCTCGGCATAAACAACGTCAAGGATAATAATTTACCGGATTAAGTTATGGCACGAATTGCTGGAATAGATTTACCTAAACAGAAAAGAGGAGTCATTGGTCTAACCTATATTTTTGGTATAGGCCCGAGTGTTTCAAAAGACATTCTTGATAAGGCAGGAATCGACCACGACAAAAAAGTTGTGGAGTGGACGGATGACGAAGTATCTGAACTACGTCAGATTATTGAGGAAGATTATAAGGTTGAGGGTGCCCTCAGAACAGAAATAAACGCCAATATCCGGCGGCTTATTGAAACCGGTAGTTACCGGGGAGTGCGCCACAGAAGAGGCCTGCCTGTAAGGGGCCAGCGTACACAAACCAATGCAAGAACCCGCAAGGGAAAACGACGTACTGTTGCCGGTAAAAAGACCGCTACTAAAAAGTAAATTATTTTAAACTGTATATAACATGGCTAAAAGACCCAGAAGATCTGCCGGTAAAGCGGACGGAAAACGAAAAAAGAAAAAGCAAATTAGCGATCCCAATGGCATGGCATTTATCAAAGCTACATTTAACAATGTGCTTGTAAGTGTAACTGATGCGAACGGAAACGTCTTGTCCTGGTCATCATCAGGGAAAGAAGGCTTCAAAGGATCGCGAAAGAACACTCCTTATGCTGCACAGGTAAGTGCCGAAACTGCTGCATCTGCAGCACATGAAATGGGACTTCGTAAAGTAGAGGTATTTGTGAAAGGCCCGGGGTCTGGCCGTGAAGCTGCAATACGGGCATTAGCAACGAGCGGACTGGAGGTTGTGTCTATTAAAGATCGCACACCCATCCCTCACAATGGTTGCCGTCCACCGAAAAGAAGAAGAGTTTAAACACTACATTTAGAAAACCATGGCAAGATACAGAGGACCTAAACAAAAGATTGCACGCCGTTTTCGTGAGCCGATTTTTGGCCCGAGCAGCGCACTGGAGCGTAAACCTTACGGCCCCGGTCAGCACGGCAGAAGCAGATACTCAAGAAAATCTGAGTACGCAATTCAGCTTGATGAAAAGCAAAAAGCAAAGTACACATATGGATTGCTGGAAAAGCAATTTCGCAATGTGTACGAAAAAGCCAATGCTAAAGAAGGTGTAACTGGTGAGTTACTGCTCCAGATTCTTGAAGCACGTCTTGATAATGTCGTATACAGACTTGGATTTGCTAAAACCAGACGTCAGGCTCGTCAGTTTGTAAGCCACAAGCATATTGTCGTAAACGGCCAGATTGTAAACGTCCCGTCATTTCACGTACGTTCAGGTGATGTAATTACGATTCGTCCAAAATCCAGGGATCTTGAACTTATCAATGATTCTTTGAGCAGTAGTTCACCCGGCAGATATAAATGGCTGGAGATTGACAAGAAGTCAAAAACCGGTAAGTATCTGAATGATCCGGTAATGGAAGAGATACCAGAAAACATCAACGTTCAGTTGATTATCGAGCTCTACTCCAAGTAATTTTATAACAGTCTTAATCTAATATTTTATGAACAACTATAGTTTGCAAATGCCGGAATCTGTGGAGGTAGAACAGGATTCCGATAACTATGGAACTTTTATCCTGCAACCTCTTGAACGTGGTTTTGGAGTAACAATCGGAAACTCGTTTAGACGAGTTCTTCTGTCTTCTTTACCAGGACTTGCTATTACTGCCGTTAAAATTAACGGTGTTGATCACGAATACTCCAGTATTGAAGGGGTAAAAGAAGATGTATACGAGATTATCTTAAATCTTAAGCAAGTTCGTTTCAAGCAGGTAGAACAAAGCGGCGGTATTATCAATCTGTCAAAGTCAGAGTCAGGCAGGCTAACTGCTGAAGATATTGGAGGAGCAACAGCTGATTTTGAAGTTTTGAATCCTGAGTTGTTGATTGCTACACTTTCTGATGATGTTCAGATTGATATGGAATTAAGAATTGGTCGCGGACGCGGTTACGTACCGGCCGAAGAGATGGCTGATGAATTTGAGGATGACGTAACATTGATGCCTATTGATGCTATATTTACTCCTATCAAGTCTGTAAACTTTGATGTTGAGAATGTAAGGGTTGGTCAGCGGACTGACTATGAAAAGCTTGTTCTGAATGTAACAACAGATGGCTCATTAAACGCAAAAGAAGCTCTTACTATAGCGGGTAAGATACTTAAAGAACATATTGAGAAATTCATTACTGAGAAGATTGAAGAACCATTCACTCAGGAAGAGGAAGAAGTAGATGCAGAGAAGCAGCGTATTGCAAGCCTCTTGAAGACAAGTATTGAAGATTTAAACCTGAGTGTTCGTGCTTATAACTGCCTCAAGTCTGCAAATATCAATACAATTGCAGAATTGGTATCACGTGATGAACAAGATCTCTTGAAATTTAGAAACTTTGGTAAGAAGTCTCTTTCAGAGCTTGTTGAAGTAATTGAAGAGAAAAACCTGGAATTTGGCATGGACGTGTCAAAATTTCTGGATAATAAATAAGGAAATATAGTTATGCGTCATTTAGTTAAAGGAAAAAAACTCGGGAGAAGCACTTCCCACCGCAAGGCTACGATGAAAGCTTTGGCGTGCAGTCTTATTGAGCATAAATCAATACAGACAACGGTTACAAAAGCCAAAGAGCTTCGCCGGTACATTGAACCTATTATTACAAAAGCCAAAGTTGATTCGAGTCATACGAGGAGACGGGCTTTCTCTTCTCTTCAGGATAAATCAGCAGTAAATATTCTGTTTGATGATATCATTCCTGAAGTAGGTGATCGTCCAGGTGGATATACAAGAGTATTGAAACTCGGTTTCCGGCTTGGAGACAGCGCTGAAATGGCCTTGATTGAATTGGTTGATTTCAGTGACTATGAACCGGAGAAGAAGTCTTCTCAGAAGAAGCGAACCAGGCGAGCTGGTAAGTCAAACAAGCCTACTACTTCAGAAGAAGAGGCAGAGGCAGCAAAGGCTGAGAGTGAATCGAAAGATTCTGAAGCCAGTAGCAGTAATGTAGTAGAATCTGAAAAAGCTGTAGAAAAAGAAGAAAAGAAAGTTGATACTTCAGATGAAGTAAGTAAAGAAGCTGAAGAATCCACTGAAGTTGAAGAAAAAGAAGACGTTACGAATCAGGCTGAAGAAGCACCTGAGGAAGACGCAGACGAAAAAGAAAATAAAAAGTAAAAAAGTTTTATTTTAGTCTTGTTTTAGGCTTAAATTATTCTTAGATTGTAAATCTGTCAACGATACGATAAGTGATGTAGAGTTGGCGGGAAAG
>NZ_JBBVMF010000039.1:0-10259 GCF_038150125.1 Rhodohalobacter sp. 8-1
AAACTTTCCATGGGAACGTCATGGGGGAAGTATGTTCTTGACTTTCTTTTTTATATAAGAACCTAAATATCTTATGGCACCTGCCGAATAGATACCTTCCACATCACCGGGCAGAAATTGCCCGATTCGTCGTAACTGTATCCTACAATCTGTCCCTCATTGCTGATGGCGCGGGCAAGGCTGTTACCGCCGAGCGTTGGCAGCTCAACCAGGACATTTTCCTGACTTCCGCATTGGAACACCCAAAATCTACTTTTATACCGATGGTTATTAATCATCACTGACCAAAATTTTCAACACCGGATAAGTGCGGAACTCAGGGGAGCACCATAGGTGCGATAAGCCCGTAGCCCATGGCCACTGCGCTGCGGTGGGGCCATGGGCTAAATGGGTCAGCGACTAATGAAGAGCGCCGCAGGTGCGGCATATCATCATTGGTTTTAAGCCATCCATCCGGTGTCGGTTCTCATTCGGGATATAACGGTTTGGCGTTTAATCGGTTTTGCCATTTAGAGATACGAAAATGGTGATAAGCAATAGATACTGCAACTTAGAAAATTTTTATAGCGGCAAAATCCAGTTGTCCAAAAGACTCCTTGGGAGAAAAGTTTGTTAAGTGGGAGAATCTACGGAGCAAACATTTCCTGCAACACACTGAGTACTTTCTCTCCGGCTGGACTGCTGATTGAACCAAGTTTTTTGACCAAACGACTTTTATCTACTGTACGAATTTGATCTAAAACTATTTGCCCTCTTTTACCTTGAAATATAGTCGTCACCCGCGTTGGGTAATTTTTGATTGTGGAAGTCATCGGTGCGATAATTACGGTTCTGATATGCTTATTCATTTCATCCGGAGAAATAATTATGCAGGGACGAGTTTTTTTGATTTCAGAACCTTTTGTTGGATCGAGTGAAATCAGATGTACTTCAAACCTTCGGACCGAACCTCTTTCTACCATGTCCACTCAGTTTCGTCCCAATCGGATAGAATTTTTATTTCTTCTTGATCTAATAAGACATCATCTCCTTGTTCAGCCATTTTTTCGAATGACTCTTCCCAGCCTTTACGAATGGTTTCAGCCGAACGAAGAACAATCTCATTGTCTCTGAGAATCATCTCTATTTCTTCGGTAATTCCGCTTTCTTCAATCAGAGGTTTTGGAATTCGAACGCCCTGCGAGTTCCCAATACGAATTATTTTTGTTTTCATGGCCTCGATGTCTTGTGAATTCACATTTTAATATAATTACAATGTACTTACATTTCAACGAATGGAAAGAAATTTTATTGAGCCGCTTACCTTCCAATTCTCTAGCGTTTGCAAATCGGAAGGTGCCCAACGATACGAAATTTCGATGGCAAACAGGATTTGGAGCGTTCAGTTGAATCGAACTATTCACGGGTCGGTATATTTACAATATGAAGTATTAGGTAACGGTGTTTTCACATGAGTAAAGTAATAGTCCAAAATAGTATGTCATTTAAGTCGGCGCAATTTTCTCATCAGCTTCTTTGATGTGGATTATGATTCAGACTATCTGTTCGAATTTCATGAGTAATACATAGCCTGGCTAATGTCGCACCTACGGCTCTCTATTATATGGAACAACTCTCAATCCCACAGATTCACTTTTTGAACTAATGGAGCTAAGGATATGCCACCACTGAGCGGGCTGGTCCGGATGTTGGAAAAGACGATGAATGTCTTTCAAGGTTATTAAACGAGCACCTTTGATTCGAATGCGCAGGTGACCCGCCCGGTTGCTGAATGCGAGCTGATTTTATAAACTTTACCTTCACACCGATCCGTCCACTCTTATTGATTTTCCCTGCAAATATGGTTCAAAAATATGCTACTATCGATGGCGGGATCCCCAAATACCACATTTATAACCGTGGGTCATTAATAATCAATGATCAAAAATTTGCCCCTAAAAATTCCGGAAGTCAAGACTGTTGTGGGTGACGACCCCGCAAACAAAGTGTTACCTGAGGGACAGTCATAGCTCTTTTTGATTTCATGTTGATTCGTGTTGGAATAGGGTCCCCATCTATTGAGAGTTGCAACATTAGTGATTTTGTCAACAATTTTATTATCAGGTAGCCATAACGCTTAATCATGGATACAGCTATAAAATCAGACCCCAACGGGGGTCTTGTTAAGTCGCCTGAATGCAAGTACCGATTGCTTTTTAAATGGCTCTGAAAAAGCCTTATTTATCACTGAATGCAAGAACCCTAAAACAAAAAAGCGTGCTTGCTGCATCAGGAATGATGCACAGAATCCGCTTTCAAAACTGTTTCTATAATATCTTAACTATTTTATGGCATCTGCCGGAAAGTTTGTGGGTACATGTAATAATCCTATGCATAGTTTAATAAGACCAGATAAGTTATTCAGAAGGATAACCCAGATATCAGATAGGGCAAAACATGTTGCTTTTGCAGATTCTTCACAAAACGGAAAACCACCGTTTTATTCAGAATGACAATGATTAGGCTGGGTTTTTGGGCGGCGTGATGACAATGCGATATTGAAATTGACGACTGGGCTCACGCCGCCCCCGTACTAACCAACGAGCGTGTCATCCTGATCGAGCCATTGTAGTTGATGGCGAAGAGAAGGATCTGTAAAAGCAATAACCGATCATTTTAGGAATTTTTGACATGTTCAAAGCGATTATTCTCATATTTTGCCATCAACCCACAAACTTTCCGGTAGAACCCTATCTTATGGCGTCTCCCGGATGGATACATTCCACATCACCGGGTAAAAGTTACCGGATTCGTCGTAACTGTATCCTACAATCTGGCCCTCGTTGTTGATGGCGCGGGCAAGGCTGTTTCCGCCGAGTGTTGGCAGCTCAACCAGGCCATTCTCTTCATCCCAGAAAAATGCGCGGGACTCACTATTGCCAATACTGCTGTATCCCACAACCTGTCCGTGATCGTTAATATCCCAGGCCGTGCTCCAGTCGCCGCCAAGGGTTCCAAGGCTCATCATACCCTGACTTTCATCCCAGATAAATGCTTCTGACTGGTATGAAACAGATTTCATTTTTGATGCAAATGTGCGGCTAAGAACAGACGCATCTGCCTGAAGTGACTTACCAAATGACTGAACTTCCATCTCAAGGCTTGATGACCGCATCATTTCAAGGATATGCTCCCGGGCATAGACACCATCAAGGTTCGACTTTTTGATTTCAAGATCAAACTGCTTCATCCGCTGTTCTGCTTCAGTTGAGGTCGCTGAACTTACCGCCGCATCATCCTGCGTCACAAGCACCGATCCTACCACATGGCGGCTGTTGTTTACAGCGTGTCCCCTGGCTGAACCAAATCCAAAAAACGATCCCAAACTTTCCAACCCGGCCTGACTGTTCCAGATGTACGCCCGGTTGTTTACCGTGTAATCCAGCCCGACAACATCTCCAAAATTGTTGATGCCAAAGGCCCAGCCATCACTGCTTACAGATTGATCACCGGCCGATTCGCTCCATAAGAAACTGTGATACTCTTCTTCGTAAACATCGCCGTAATCTTCATCTTCATAGAGCAGGTGCTCGGTAACAATTTCGCCGGCTATATCGCCTTTATCGTTAATATCATTTGCCTGGCTGCGGTCACTATCGTTTGGTGAGCTCAGTTCAATAAGTCCGCCCGACGCGTCCCAATAGACAGCATGCTGACCGCTGTTTCCCACAACCTGTCCGCTGTTATTCATTGAACGGGCAAAAATGTTACCCATGCTTACCGCGGTTCCGTCTGCTTCAACAAAAAGATTTCCGCCCGCAATTTGGCCGTGGTCATTAACATCCCATGCAACCACCATATCATATTGTTCTCTCAGGTCCACGACTTCAAATGCATAGAATGAATCTTCGATAATAACGATTGCATTATTTGATGATGACTTGGCAACAACTGCATACGTTGCGCTCGGGGTATATTGAAACCCATTGCCGCCGGCCAGAGCCATATCAACAATTTGCTGCGTTTTTGAAAGGTCAAAATTGTACTCGCCGTTCACCCGCATGTCTTCCGGAAGTTCCGCAGCATTTGAAGACTCGGGGCTAAACTCGGTAAAATCGAGCAGCATCCAGACAGCAGCCTGAATTTCCCGATAACCTGCGCCGGGGATGTTATCCTTAATCTCTTCTTTATTATTTAGCAGGTAGTTAAGCGGTTTCCAATAATCTTCATTATACGTGGAGTAGAGAGTGACGCCCTCATACGTGGTATCATGTTGTACAGGTGATTTCCACTGGAGTGTCCATCCATTTTTGATACCGGTGGAGATGTGCCTGTTAGAGCCCGTATTCCTCACAGCAAGATTAAAATAGCTGGCCTCTCCCTTCATAACATCCAGGGTTGCATTTTCGCCGCCGTCAACAACAAGCAGTTCGGAATTATCATCCGTAAGTCCCGGATCAATTATATTGATTCCATTGTCATCGCCACATGAGACAAACAAGAAAAGTGCTGCAAGTGCAAGTAGCTGATATTTAATAAGTCCGTCGTACATTTTCTGTCTTTTATTTAAGTCTATATTCTCTGATTTTGGCAAAATGTTCCCTCGTAAGTTAAATCATTCCGTCTACCCTTATATATATGAACCCAATCATGAGTGATATATTAAGATATAAAGCCGCTGTATCATTTGCTTTTTCATCTTTTTCTGAGAGCTGTTTCTATGTAATCAGCCCGACAGAAAAATAGTAAAAACAATGGGAATAAAGCTCCTCAGTACGATTATAATGTCTTAACTGTGGTAAAATCCAAGTGCCAGGGTTTTTAAACGGTGATTATTATCGATTCAAAAAATATCATTCATCCATTGAACCGCGAAAGGCCGAAAACCTTTAAGATTTTTTTATTATTGCCAAACGCACTTTTCCCTATCCAAAGACTATACCAAACACGTATACCACGCTTTTTATTGTAGGTGATTCTTTGTAGGCAGGGTTAGTAGGTGAAAGATTACAGGGTACAAGGTGCAGGGCGTGGGACGCAAGGTGCAAGTCTCAGGACCTCCAAGCGTGCGAACGGAGAGAGCTCCTTGAAGCGTCCGATTCATGGGGCAGGTTGCAAGGTTCAGGGCACAGGGTGCAAGATGCAGGGAGCAGACGGGGGATATGGCCATGCTGAGCTTGCCAAAACCCTTCTATAGCAGAGTAAAGGGACGCTTTACCAAGCAACCTGCAAGACCGCGAACGAAGAGAGCTGCTGGCAGAGTTGCGGTACGCTGAGCCGAGTCGCCGCCCCTCTTCCGAACCCTCTCTTCCACAGGAATCCCGTAGGGACTGACCTCTTCCGCCGGGAGTCGGACTTGCCCCGTTGTCGGCAAAAGCACCCTCTGCATGTTGAGCTTGCCAAAACCTGCTATAGCGGAGGAAAGGGACGCTTTACCAAGCAACCTGCAAGACCGCGAACGAAGAGAGCTGCTGTACTTAGAGCGGCGTCGCTGACCCACTTCTTATAAGTAACGCATAGCATAAAATCTATGCTGGAGTAACGAACATTATAACGATCAGGTTCTGTTGGCATCCGTTAACTTAACCAAGAGTCTATCTGCGTCTTGTCGATTATCCCAAATTACAAGAATTTTGATAAATTGTGGAGTATCTACATAAAATAGGGAGACAGTTCTATGTATTAGCAGTCGTCTGATTTGAGACTTCTCGAAAGTGGGAGCGAGGTGGGGATTATTTTGAAGCTGTGTTATCCGATAATCAAGTTGCTTAACAAACTCTTCGTTGACATCATTACTCCATAATTCAAGGATATAATTTGAAGTTTCTTGCAGCGTTTTTCGGGCTGTTTCCGTCCACTGAACGTCTTTCATTTCATTTTCAGAAACTCTTTAGCACTTGTATGTTTTACAAGTTTTTCGTCAGGTTCAGCCTCTGCCATTTTTAACAGCTGAACAATAGCAACAGGAAGTTCATCCAGGGAATGATCCTTAAATTCTACCATTTGATCCAGAATCAACTCATCTTCAAGAGTTGTTATCCAGTTAATAAGTGATATTTTTTTTTGTTCTATTGTCATAAAGTAAAGTTAAATATTTTCATACCGGAAGACAACTACCGTTATTGAAGTTATCTTATCGTATAAAATCAATGCATTAATTGAGATTATTGGTTAGCTCTATAACTCCTAAACAAGCAACCTGCAAGACCGCGAACGAAGAGAGCTGCTGTACGTAGAGCGGGTCGCTGACCCGCTTCCTCTGAGATTTTCACAATATCAAATTTTGTAAGAGGAAAAGTTTTCGCTTTTATTGATGATGGAAAAATGTTCTCTGCCATTTTATACATTGTTGCCCCCTCGGATCAGGCGACCCGAGCTACGTAGAGCGGCGTGGCTGCCCCGCTTCCTATGTGTAATGTATAGCATAAAATCTTCTGGAATGGTCAGGTTGTAGTTTTTAAGGTAAAAAACAAAAAGCCTAAACTAAAACAACAGTATCAATTATCCGCAACAAATGTTCGCCTATACTTCTATATTGGTATGTAATGCGCATGAATAAATGAGCTGTGTAGCATCAGAAAAACCTATGAAATCCAGCACTCAAAAATAGATCAAAATGGCAACAGTTGATAAATTAAGAAATGGATTGATTGATAAAATTATATCCATAAAAAACAAAGACTTTCTGGAAGCACTTGACAAATTGATTTCTTCAAGTTCTTCTGAATCTGAAATCGTTGATTTGACCAAAGAGCAAAAAATAATGTTAGAAATGAGCGAAGAGGACATCCAAAGTGGAAATCTGATTTCCCAAGAAGCGATGGATAAAAGAAATCTGGAATGGCTAAACGAAATGTAATTTGGACAAGAACAGCCGACCTCCAATTCGTTGGGATTTTAGAATATTGGGTTAAAAGAAACAGGTCCACTACTTATTCAAAAAAACTTTTGAAATTGGTTTCGGAAAGAACAAAGCAAATTGCCGAAAAGCCGTTGATTTACAAAGCAACCGATTTTAAGGACGTAAGAGTGGCTTCTTTGGGAAATTTCAGCATCTATTTCAAAGTTTCTGATGATGAAATCATCATAACAGCTTTTTGGGATAATCGACAAGACCCTGAAAAACTTTTGAAAATATTGGAGAATAAATAATAGCATTACGCAACATCGCTATAAGTTTTTGGGGTTTAGTTAATTAAACAAAAAGACAATATATAAATCAAAGGTCAGTTCTTAAACGATAAGATTTGACATAAATTCCCTACAGCTCATAGTTGAGAACCGTTATGATGAAACACGTTCCAAGTCCACACTATAAAATGCATTTCCTGAAAATGCATTTCCTGCTGACCGTTTCAGGATTTTGTACTACCTCTAAGATGATTTACCGGCTGAAGAAATGCCGAACCGTAGTCTGGCAGTTTCAAAAATATTGATTTCAATTTAACACGTCTATATACACCATCATTTTTCGGAATTAACGATTTTGAAATAGGTATCGAACCCAAAGGATCCCGTTGGGGCTGACCACTTCCGCCGGGAGTCGGACTTGCGCCCCATCGTCGGGAAATGCGCCCTCCGCATGTTGAGCTTGCCGAAATCCTGCTTTAGCGGGAGAAAGGAACTCCTTATTTGGCTTGTAGCTCGAATACCGAGTTAACCTCCCCTATTCCCTTAGGGGCGGGAGGAAACAGCCTCCATAGCGATCCATCGGCTGACGAAATGCGACGAGACAGACTTGGGTAGACGGGGCAGAGGGTTGTAAACATGCATGTTGCATTCTCTGGATTCTTACCCCCCTCGGGTCAGGCGCCTCGAGCTACGTAGAGACTCTTGCCACATAGTTGTCCACAGGCAGAAGGCCGAAAATCCCGAAGATCCGGACCAGAAAAACACTGGCACGGCCATGCTGTCAGGTCCTCTCCCCATCACTCCATCACTCCCTCACTCCCTCACTCCCTCACTCTCTCACTCTCTCACTCTCCCCCTCGGGTCAGCGACCCGAGCTACATCAACTACCAGCGCTAAACTAATACGGCTTTCTACCCGATAACATTACCTCCATTACATCTTGCTAATAATAATGACAGCTGTAAACATTTATTGTTACATTTGATAGCTTTAAAGTTGGCGCAGCCCTGCGGGATGCCTTATTTTAAAAAAACCGTATAGAAACTATTTTTAATCGTCGGACTATACATACCGATTCATTTACACAATTCCGGATTTGCAATGCAGAATAAACATTACCTGTTATCAGTAATAGTACTTTTAGCACTATCTTTGCTTTTTACTACTGTTTCTAAATCTCAGCAGACCCAGCCCTCGAGAACTTCCTTTGGGATCACGGGAAGCATTGGTTCCTCTTCGCACCTCAATAATTTCAGGTTTGTATCCAATGATATTAATCTCGAATTTACGCCCAATTTTACAACCAGTTTTAATGCAGGGTTCATTGTCAGGCATAAACTCACGAGGCGTTTCCGCCTGCAGGCTGAACCCAACTTGAGCCGCTACGGAGCCAGCTATTCAGAAGCGTTCGAACTCAGGGGATTCAATTTCCAGACGGACAGTCGGACAGAACTGCTCTATTTTCAGCTCCCCGTTCTTTTTCAGTTTACTACTGCACCTCCCGAGCGAATCATTTACGGCCGTCAGCCGTCCGTGACCACCTACCACTTTACCGGAGGGGCCTTCGGCGGGTACCTTCTGGATGCACAGTTCAGCGGCATAAATTCCGGTGCGCCTATCGGCATTGACTTTTCCGGCTCCTTTTCAAACGATATTATAGACCAGTATTCAGACTTCGATGCCGGTGTAGTGGTGGGAACGGGATTTGAACACGGTTACGCCACTAAAGTAGGCATGGAAGGCCGGATACATTTCTCAGTCATCGATTCGGGAGATGCCGAAAACTTCACTTTCAAACCACAAAATTTTGCCATCTCCTTCACAGGATATTTCCTTTTTTAAACCGCTGCCCGCTGTTGCCGGGTTTGAAATAAGGAATTAAGTCATTAGTAGCCACCAATCTTGCCACAAAAGCAAGGCAGAACAGTACAACACCATTTAAGAGGTAACAGGGAAAATCTATATTACATTTCCAATAATATCGGTTAGGAGAAAGGTGTCCGGCCTTGATGGGTGGAGGTATAGCATGGGTTGCACCACAGCCCTAACTGCGCCAAGGCTTCGGAGGGCAGGCACGGGAGAAATCAGTTTGAGCGCTCACAAGGTGAGCATTCTCAAAGTGTAACCGTGCGGGGCAAACCGTGCCCGGAAGCCATCATAGCCAGGAGTTTTCCACATAGTGATGCCTTCGGCATGCATACTCTCTTCTTTTATTCCCGCTCCCGCGGGGTGGCGGCCCACCAGTCCCTTCGGGAAAAGTATGGGGAGAAAACGTCATGTTTACAATCTGTCATTGGTAGCAACTAATCTTGCCCAAAAACGGGCAACACCATTTGAAAAGTGACAGGGTGCGTTTTCCGATCCGAAAGCACTATGCGTTTTGCGAGTGGTGGGTAGTGTGAGGTGTTCCGGGTAAATTTAAATTTCAAAAGCACCCCTTCAGCTCATGTGACATCCACGGTTTTCATCATTCGAACTCCCCTTCGACTGAATTCAATTCTTCTGCAGAATCAAATGCCTCGGGGACTTGCGACACCTGCTTTCTCTTACCCCGCACTGCGCGCCGACGCCGCAGGCATCCCTTTGGGAAACAACACGGCGCTTGTCACATAGTGATCCTTCGGGTACGAGGCTACCAAGCTGTCGCCCCTACCGGGGCTTTTTGTTACGCGCAGGCGTGAAACCGGATGCACATTGACACAAACAAAATAGGAGCTCATAAAGATGTAACCGTAGATTAAAGCCCAATAACAGCACGTTTTACAACCTGTCATTGGTAGCAACTAATTTTGCCTAAAAGCAAGGCAACACTATTTTAGAAGTGACAGCGTACGTTCCCTGATTCAGGGATAGTATGCGATTTGCGGTGGTGAGTAGTATGCGGTCTTCCGGGTAGACTTAACGCTCAAAACGCACATACTCAGGCCATGATAAATCCACGGATTAGATCATCTGATCCCCCTTCGACTGGATTGGTTTCTTCTGCGAAATAAACTGCCTCGGGGTGCTTGAAACGCCTACCTTCTCTTACCCCGCACTGCGCGCCGAAACAACACGGCGCTTGTCACATAGTGATCCTTCGGGTACGGGGCTACTGAGCTGTCGCCCCTGTCGGGGCTTTTTGTTTCGCACAGGCGCGAAACCGTTTA
>NZ_JBBVMF010000040.1:2500-3748 GCF_038150125.1 Rhodohalobacter sp. 8-1
CTGCCCCGACCTACTGCTCGCCCTATTCAGACTCGCTTTCGCTTCGGCTCCACCCCTTAGGGGCTTAACCTCGCAGGCCAGGTGCAACTCGTAGGCTCATTATACAAAAGGCACGCCGTCATCCCGATAAATCGGGACTCCGACCGCTTGTAAGCGCACGGTTTCAGGTACTATTTCACTCGCCTTCTCGGCGTTCTTTTCACCTTTCCCTCACGGTACTAGTTCACTATCGGTCATGCAACTGTATTTCGCCTTAGCGGATGGTGCCGCTCGATTCATGCAGGATTTCACCGGTCCCGCACTACTCAGGATACGTCTCCAACAGATCCGGCTTCACCTACAGGGCTGTCACCTTCTGTGGCGCTGCTTTCCAGGCAGCTTCGATTCACCTTTTCTGTTGTGATGAGACGTCCTACAACCCCACCCGATGCAAGCACCGGATGGTTTGGGCTTCTTCCCGTTCGCTCGCCACTACTTGGGAAATCACTGTTGTTTCTTGTTCCTCTTCCTACTGAGATGTTTCAGTTCGGAAGGTTCGCCTTCCCGAAGGAATACTCTGGTAAACCAGAGTGGGTTGCCCCATTCGGACACCCGTGGATCAACGCTTCTTTGCAGCTCCCCACGGCTTTTCGCAGCTTAGCACGTCCTTCATCGCCATTGCATGCCTAGGCATCCACCGTACGCCCTTACTTACTTTTCCTTGCATGGCTTGCACAATTGCTGTGCGCCCCATACAGGCTATGAGCTCGATTTTATGTTACCTCGCATTCTATCATACTTCTCATCCACGCAAGCCCTGAAGGGGCCTGCGCTTCCTTTACTATCCAACATGTCAAAGAACATCCCGCCAGCGGCGGGATATGGTAGATTCCGGGGCGTCGATCCCCTGCCCGGCCCAGCTCAACGCGTGTTGAGTTGCCGTTCATCTTGTTGTGTCACTACATATAAATAACTGTTAAACAACCAGTCTGCCTGCTCTCCATAGACTCCGTAACGAAGAGTGGAGCTACAGGGATTCGAACCCTGGACCCCTGCCTTGCAAAGGCAGTGCTCTAGCCAGCTGAGCTATAGCCCCTTCTTACAGTACATCAGGGATCAGCGGTGCGGTGCTCAGTGGCCTTGTATTGAATACACTGTCGCACTATAAACTGTACACCTGACAACTGGTCAAGTGGGCTTGGCAGGAGTTGAACCTGCGACCTCACGCTTATCAGGCGTGCGCTCTAACCACCTGAGCTACAAGCCCAT
>NZ_JBBVMF010000041.1:0-1773 GCF_038150125.1 Rhodohalobacter sp. 8-1
GGAGCAGCTCAAACTGGCTCCCGGCCGGCCCCATGGCTGTGTGTCAATAAATAGACATAAAAAAGAGATAAGCAGATCGTTAAGCAAGCCGGTAGCTTTTTACTTCCTAGGAGGTGATCCAGCCGCACCTTCCGGTACGGCTACCTTGTTACGACTTAGCGCCAGTTACCAGGCTTACCCTAGGTACCGCGTTGAACGGCAACTTTAGGTACTCCTGACTTCCATCGCTTGACGGGCGGTGTGTACAAGGCCCGGGAACGTATTCACCGCGTCATTGCTGATACGCGATTACTAGCGATTCCACCTTCATGGAGTCGAGTTGCAGACTCCAATCCGAACTGGGAATGGCTTTCGAGATCTGCGCCCCCTTGCGGGGTGGCGTCCCTCTGTACCATCCATTGTAGCACGTGTGCAGCCCCGGACATAAGGGCCATGATGACTTGACGTCGTCCCCACCTTCCTCACTACTTGCGTAGGCAGTCTGGCTAGAGTCCCCACCATTACGTGCTGGTAACTAACCACAGGGGTTGCGCTCGTTGCGCCACTTAAGGCAACACCTCACGGCACGAGCTGACGACAGCCATGCAGCACCTTCCATGATGCCCCGAAGGGAAGGCCCGTTTCGGGGCCGGTCATCGTGGATTTAGCCCGGGTAAGGTTCTTCGCGTTGCATCGAATTAAGCCACATGCTCCACCGCTTGTGCGGGCCCCCGTCAATTCCTTTGAGTTTCATTCTTGCGAACGTACTCCCCAGGTGGTATGCTTACTGCGTTAACTGCGTCACTGAACCCGAAGGCCCAACAACTAGCATACATCGTTTACAGCGTGGACTACCAGGGTATCTAATCCTGTTCGCTCCCCACGCTCTCGTGCCTCAGCGTCAATACTGACCCAGCCGGCCGCCTTCGCCACTGGTGTTCTTCGTGATATCTATGCATTTCACCGCTACACCACGAATTCCACCGACCTCTGTCAGATTCAAGACATCCAGTATCCAAGGCAATTTTACCGTTAAGCGGCAAGATTTCACCCCAGACTTAGATGCCAGCCTACGCACCCTTTACACCCAATGATTCCGGACAACGCTTGCACCCTCCGTATTACCGCGGCTGCTGGCACGGAGTTAGCCGGTGCTTATTCAAATGGTACCGTCAAGTCCCGTCGAAACGGAACAGTTCTTCCCAATCAAAAGCCGTTTACAACCCATAGGGCCGTCTTCCGGCACGCGGCGTGGCTGCGTCAGAGTTTCCTCCATTGCGCAAGATTCCTCACTGCTGCCTCCCGTAGGAGTCTGGACCGTGTCTCAGTTCCAGTGTGGGGGATCATCCTCTCAGACCCCCTAGCCATCATCGCCTTGGTAGGCTTTTACCCCACCAACTAACTAATGGCACGCAGACCCATCTATAACCAACCGAAGTTTTTCACCACCGCCTCATGCGAGGCCGTGGCAATATGCGGTATTAGCACCGGTTTCCCGATGTTATTCCCCAGTTATAGGCAGGTTGTCTACGCGTTACTCACCCGTGCGCCAGTCTCCAGGTGGTCCGAAGACCACCCTTCTCCTTCGACTTGCATGTGTTAAGCCCGCCGCCAGCGTTCGTCCTGAGCCAGGATCAAACTCTCCATTATATATATACTAATAATATATCCTGAAAAAGCTCGCCTGACTCACTCAACGATCTGCTTATCTCTTTCACTATGTTCAAAGAACTTTCCCGCCAACTCTACATCACTTATCGTATCGTTGACAGATTTACAATCTAAGAATAATTT
>NZ_JBBVMF010000042.1:0-4050 GCF_038150125.1 Rhodohalobacter sp. 8-1
GATGTATTGTCGCTGCCACTGTCTTCACCGCCTTCATCCTCACACACCGGATCCTGCTGACCACCGTAGCTAAACGTCTCCACTTCTTTATTCAGGCTTTCGATCTGGCTGACAAAACCATCGATATCAGATTTACAAAATCTGTTACTTGAAATATTGACTACAGAAAACGGATCCCTGCCATTCTTCACCGCTTCTACAATGGAGGGATCAATCGGACCGGAAAAATTATTGCCCTGGAACCACAGCCGTGATAATTTACTGTTATTCGTATGCAAAGCCGGCAGCGGACCTGTAAAGTTATTAGCTGTTGCCCGGATATACCGAAGCTGGTAGGCGTGGCTCATATCCGGAAACTCTCCCTCCAGATTGTTCCAGCCCAAACCAAAGTTAATGAGCCTTGAAGCAGAGGACATATCGGGCAGGATGCCTGACAAATTGTTTCCATCCAATGTTAATACCGTGAGATTTGTCTTAATCGGAGGGATACTCCCGGTTAAGTTGTTCCATTCCAACGTCACTGTATGCAGCCTTGAAAGACTGCCGTCAAGCAATGCAGGCGGTATGCTTCCTGTTAGTTCATTTCTGCCAAACATTAGCACTCTTAGATTGACCATCTTCCCAACGGATGACGGTATCTCACCCGGTATTTGATTTTCTCCCAGCCGAACATACTCAGCATTGGTCCAGCCTCCAAAAATATCCGGTAACGGTTCCGATAGCTTGTTATAATGCAAATGCAGATGTCGCATTTTTGTCAGGTTGGCAAATGATGCAGGAACTCCTCCCGAGTGAAGATTCCTTTGCAAAGATAGAAACCACAGCTCTTTAAGATCACCAATCTCTTCCGGTACCGGAGTATTTTCAAAATTTGGCTGGTTTGCGATCTCAAGTACCTGAAGGTTTACCAGGTGACCGATATAAGGAATAGAACCACTAAAAGAATTTGTAGCTTCGTTCTTTTTACCCGGGTACGTGTCGCTTGAGTAATTTGGATCCTTTTGCTCAACACCGGACAAAAGCAGCCATTCAAGACTCTTTAAGTTATCTATGGATCCCGGAATTTCTCCCGTCAGCTCATTTTGTTTTGTATTTAAATACGTTAACTGGCTTAAATTCCGAATGCTTTCCGGGAGGTGTCCGCTTAAATTGTTTGAATACATATCCAGGCGAATCACACGACCATTGCCGTCAACCTGAACCCCATACCAGTCGCTGGATGGATCTCCATTCAGCCAGCCGGAATTGTCGTCCCAATTGTCACCATCGGTTGCATGGTACAGATCTACCAGCGCCTGCCGGTCACCCTCCACACTGTCCAAATCCTGGGCAAGAACACCTTCTATACCACACATACCAAGCAATACCGCTAATAGTAAACCGATCCTTTTTGTCTTCATATCTAAGCTATTCCTGTACTTCTTTTAACTTTAAAATTCGCTTTTAAACTTCGGGGAACGTATCCATTATCTACAAGACCAAAAATGGACTGGGTTGTTACATTAAATATTAATTTTATCTAATATTTAATGTTTTAACTTACCATTTTATCGCGCGAAGGGCAGAACTCCTGAAGATAATTATTAGATTTTCTTAATATTTAGATGAAAATAGCAGAATCTACTTACACAGATAATCCACTGAATCACCTACAAGTTTTTCGTAGTCTACCCATAAGGATCGTTACACACTTTCAGGTCGAAGAGATCCACTTGGAATTTTTTATAAGATGAGAAACGGGTTGGATACTTTGATGACTCCGTGGATACGGGTGTCCATTTTATAAGCCCCACGTTTTACCGAAAGCATCCACGGGGCAACTCAGGGCTGACATTACCCATGTAATCACATTTTTTAAGATTATATCTTTTCCAAGGTTATGCACTAAACATCGTAGGTGATTTGCAAAATGTACTGTCAACTTTGAAGGATTACCTGTTCATTTTGTCTTAAAACAAAACGAACCCCCGTATAATGGATTCCTTCGGCATGCATACTTTCTTCTTTTAGTCCCGCTCCCGCGGGGTGGCGGTCCAGCTGACCCTTCGGGGAAAGTATGGGGAGAAAACGCCACGTTAGACATCTGTACATTGGTAGTTGTAGAAATGTAGTCTGCCCCTCAGCTTTCTATGATAATTACAGTTACCTCTTAACTGGGTGTCCCAGTGCAGAAGTCAGGAAAAACCATCGGGAGGTATTTCATGAAAGGATTCAGACCGAATCTGATGATTACCGTCAGGAATCAAATCAACACTGGGAGATCAGAGGGGAGGCACGTGTCGTCGCTCCACACCCGATGAACACCGGGGTGCCGGTCAACCGGTGACAGATGATTAGTAAAATTTTTAGACTTTACACTTTAAGGAGCCCTTTAGTTCATACCCCAAATATAGAAACTCCATAGTGAATTACACCCTGCCTTTTCACCCCTCCAAGCGGCGTGTCTTTTGCTGTAGGGAGGGGTGATAGTGAGGGACAGGTCTCACTATTTCACAAGCGTCATTTTTCTGGTGTAGACTTGCGTGTTGGTAATAAACCTGTAAAAATAGACGCCACTGGCCAGGGAGCCGGCATCGAATGTTGCCGTATGGCTGCCCGCCTGTTTTAACCCATCCGCAAGGACCGCTACTTGTCGCCCGGCCATATCATAAACTTTCAGTGATACGGTTTGTATATCCGAAAGCGTATACTCGATCTGTGTGGTGGGATTGAAGGGGTTGGGATAGTTCTGATTGAGTCCTGTTTGGACCGGCAGGGGTTCAGGTTCCGGCGTTGCGTCACTTGCCGGAGATTCCGGCGCAGATGCATTCGCCATCTGAGCTGTTTTATTGTTACTTATGGCCCCGCAAATTGGCTCATTCTGGTTGTGATAATTGAATTCACTAACCTTATCCAAAGCATTAATATCTTTTTTCAGATTTTTCAAATCTTCCTGGCAAAACCGGTTGTTTGAGATATTTACTATAAAAAACGGATCCCTGCCATTCTTCACCGCTTCCGCAATGGAGGGATCAATCGGACCGGAAAAATTATTGCCCTGGAACCACAGCCGTGATAATTTACTGTTATTCGTATGCAAAGCCGGCAGCGGACCTGTAAAGTTATTAGCTGTTGCCCGGATATACCGAAGCTGGTAGGCGTGGCTCATATCCGGAAACTCTCCCTCCAGATTGTTCCAGCCCAAACCAAAGTTAATGAGCCTTGAAGCAGAGGACATATCGGGCAGGATGCCTGACAAATTGTTTCCATCCAATGTTAATACCGTGAGATTTGTCTTAATCGGAGGGATACTCCCGGTTAAGTTGTTCCATTCCAACGTCACTGTATGCAGCCTTGAAAGACTGCCGTCAAGCAATGCAGGCGGTATGCTTCCTGTTAGTTCATTTCTGCCAAACATTAGCACTCTTAGATTGACCATCTTCCCAACGGATGACGGTATCTCACCCGGTATTTGATTTTCTCCCAGCCGAACATACTCAGCATTGGTCCAGCCTCCAAAAATATCCGGTAACGGTTCCGATAGCTTGTTATAATGCAAATGCAGATGTCGCATTTTTGTCAGGTTGGCAAATGATGCAGGAACTCCTCCCGAGTGAAGATTCCTTTGCAAAGATAGAAACCACAGCTCTTTAAGATCACCAATCTCTTCCGGTACCGGAGTATTTTCAAAATTTGGCTGGTTTGCGATCTCAAGTACCTGAAGGTTTACCAGGTGACCGATATAAGGAATAGAACCACTAAAAGAATTTGTAGCTTCGTTCTTTTTACCCGGGTACGTGTCGCTTGAGTAATTTGGATCCTTTTGCTCAACACCGGACAAAAGCAGCCATTCAAGACTCTTTAAGTTATCTATGGATCCCGGAATTTCTCCCGTCAGCTCATTTTGTTTTGTATTTAAATACGTTAACTGGCTTAAATTCCGAATGCTTTCCGGGAGGTGTCCGCTTAAATTGTTTGAATACATATCCAGGCGAATCACACGACCATTGCCGTCAACCTGAACCCCATACCAGTCGCTGGATGGATCTCCATTCAGCCAGCCGGAATTGT
>NZ_JBBVMF010000043.1:0-2732 GCF_038150125.1 Rhodohalobacter sp. 8-1
ATCGGTTGCATGGTAGACGTCCGCCAACGCCTGACGATCACCCTCCACGCTATCCGTAGTCTGACTTGCTGGACCTTGCTCTTCATTACTGTTACTGGAGTTTCCGCAAATCGCCTCATTCTGGTTATCATACCTGAATTTTTTCACATTATTCAGACCATTAATATCGTTTATCAGGTCTTTCAAATCCTCCGCGCAAAATCGATTGTTGGAAAAATTTACCTCAAAAAAGGGATCCCGGCCATTCATCACAGCCTCCGCAATTGAGGGGTCGATCGGGCCGGAAAAATTATTGTCCTGAAACCACAGCCGGGATAATTTATTATTATCCGTATGCAAGGCCGGAAGCGGGCCCGAAAAATCATTGCTTGTCACCCGGATATACCGAAGCTGATGCATCATGGACAGGTCAGAGGGAAGCTGGCCTTCAAAATTGTTCCAGCCTAGTCCAAGATTTTTCAGTTTCTTTGCTTTTATAATAGAGGCCGGCACCGTTCCGGTCAGATTATTTCCATCCACCGTAAACATAATCAGGTTATTTTGGCCAAAATCCGCCAGTTTCCCCTCCAGGTCGTTCCAGGATAAAGTGATTATATTGATGTTTGGATTTGTCCCATCATATAATGCCGGTGGAATCTTACCTTTAAGTTCAGCCCGTACTGCTGAAAATAATCTCAGGTTAGTCAGTAAACTCAGATCCGGAATGGTTCCTCCCAATTTATTATCATCAATTCTAAAATAACGTAAATTCACCAACTCTTTTGCTGTTTCAGGGACTCCCCCATTCAACTTATTGTGACTTAATCCCAGAACTTCCAATTGTTTAAGGTTTTGTAACGAGTTGGGCAAACCAGACAAATTATTAAAACTCAAATGAAGCCCGACAAGCTGCGTCAAATTCCCAATCTCTTTGGGTATGTCTTCAGTCAATCCCTTGGTATCGATATTTTTGCCAATGAGTTCAAACTGCTGCAAACTCGTTAATTTTCCGATGGCTGCAGGGATTCCCCCGGTAAAGTTGTTGCTCCTGTCCTGTGTTCCTGAACCGTTTTCCTTCCCGGGGTGATGATCCACTTCCGCTTTTGGATCATGCCTCCGCCCGTTTAATAACAGGTCAACAAGATTGGTCATATTGCCAATCGAGGAGGGAATCTCACCGGTAAGTTTATTTTGCTTCACGTTGAAATAGGTCACCTTAGAAAGATTGCCTATTGATGAAGGAATGGCGCCCCGGAGATTATTTCCACCAATCTTTCCTTTTTGCCCAAAACCGGTGCCATTGAGTTTCACCTTTACCACCCGGCCATTTCTATCAACCTCAATACCATGCCAGCTATTGGACGGATCCCCATTCAGCCAACCAGAATTATTATCCCAGCCATCTCCGCCAGTGGCATGATACAAATCCACCAGTGCCTGGCGGTCACCCTTCACGCTATTCAAGTTCTGCCCCATTACCACGCTTCCACACATCACAATCCCCAGGATTGCAAGTACAGTACCTGCCACTAACTTACTCATCATTATATCTATGGATTTCTATTTAAATAGTTATGTATTCCGGTTTAACCTTCGCAAAACCAAAAGCATTAATTGTAATAATTTTTATCAAATAAGAGTACACCTATCCTTAAAAAAAACTAATGTTCCGAAGTTTTTTATATTTTTTTTCTGAATTTCGGACAAAATAATTTTCTGAGCAGAAGGGCATTATTTGGTATTTAAAGTAGGTGAGAAAGTGAATGGATCTTTAGGTATTCATGTAGAGCTCTACAACGAAACGAGCATGATGCAGATCAACCAGGAGAAGAATGGCTTCAAGCATTTCACTCTACTAACTTTCGTTAATAAAGGAAATGAGGGACAATCCAGTGCTTATGGGGACTTTGACTAATAAAGCTTTCTAATCCTGAGTTAGAATTTTTATTAACCACCTCAGTTCGATTTATAATCTATTACACTTATTCAGTATAAAGTCTCCCCTAACAAGAGGAGATTTCCCCGTAAGGGATGCCCGCGGCAAGAGGGATGTCCATCGGTTTTTTCATAGATCTGATGAACATCCCTTGAATTCCCCTTTTTTAGAGGCTGTGAGAAAATTCGATAACAAATTTCAACTCAGTTAAACTTTTAAGGCAAAATGATTTATTCCGAAGCCCCCCTCTCTGTCAAGTCCCGTCAGGGCGCGATAGAGAGGGGGCGGGGGTGAGTCAGGAGGGCTCGTAGTGTTGAAGGTGACAGAATCTTAATTTATTTAGGTACGGTTTCTTTGGAAAACAATTTCCTCACAGCCTCTTTAAGGGGAACTTTTTAAACCATTGTTTAAGAAACGAACTCAGGTTAACCAGTAATCAATCAAAATAAGGGCTTATTACTCCCGCGAGAGGTTCAATTTAATTCTTCGCATATATCGTAAAACTATTGACAAAGCTACATTCCTTTTCGTTATTTTCCGTTATCGTACGAACCGCCCGATGGCGATACCAGCAAATCCGTTAACATTAAGGTTGTATCCGTCCACCATCACGTCTATCGTCTCACCCGCCTGGCCGGCCGCCCTGACATGCAGCACATAGTAGTCCGCTCCTGTATCGCTCCACTCAAACGTCGGCGTCACCGATACGTCCACGCCTTGGCGAGCCGGAGCGTATAGCTCTGGAGCTCCCACAGATGTATTGTCGCTGCCACTGTCTTCACCGCCTTCATCCTCACACACCGGATCCTGCTGACCA
>NZ_JBBVMF010000044.1:0-2600 GCF_038150125.1 Rhodohalobacter sp. 8-1
TGGATATTCCGGACTATACTGACCCCCCTTGAATCCGGCGTAAAACACACGGCCGGAGTGCTGACATTCCGGCGGATGCTGCCCCCCCTCTAAAGAAAGTCCGATATCGATTCCGGAGCATGTTGACCCCCCGAGTGGGTCAGCAGTATCCCGCAGAATTTAATCATCCTCTTTTCGTATGGTTTTGGTTTCTTTGGTGATTTTTAAATCAATCACCAGACGGACTAATCAATGGCAGGAAAACCAAAACCAATGAGCCAAATTAAACAACTGTTACGATTACATCAGCAGGGAGGCGGCAAAAAGCATATTGCCCGCACCCTTGGCATCAGCCGTAATACGGTTAAAACGTATCTGGATAAGATCACTGCCGCCGGGTGGGAGATCGATGATCTGCTGGCCCTGGACGATCCGGTGCTCTCCCAACGTATGCATGCCGGTAACCCGGCCTACAAAGATCCGCGGTTTACGTATTTTTCCGACCGGCTTGACTATTTCACCCGCGAACTGGACAGAGTGGGCGTGACCCGGAAACTGCTCTGGGAAGAATACCGCGCGGCCGCTCCGGACGGCTATGGATATTCGCAGTTTTGCTACCACCTGGGCAGGCATACAGATGCCCGCCGCCCGTCGATGGTCCTTACCCATCGTCCGGCAGACAAACTGTTTATCGACTTTGCCGGAAAGACCCTGCCCATCACGGATCAGCTGACGGGCGAGATCACCCAGTGCCAGGTCTTTATCGCCTGCCTGCCCTACTCTGACTATAGTTTTGTGATGGCCGTGCCCAGTCAGACGATTGCCGATTTTATCCACGCCCTGGTATGCTGCCTGACGGCCCTGGGCGGGGTGCCCGGGGCGCTGGTCCCGGATAATTTAAAATCTGCGATTGTCAAAGCCAGCCGGTATGAACCCGAGGTAAACCGCGCCCTGGACGACCTGGCCAATCATTACAACACCACCGTCGTACCCGCCCGTGCGGGCAAGCCCAAAGACAAGGCGCTTGTCGAAAACCAGGTGAAGATGATCTACACCCGCGTGTATGCCACCCTGCGCAATCAGATGTTTTTCGATCTGGCCTCGCTCAATAAAGCTATCGCCGAAAAAGTAGGTGCCCACAATCAAACCCGCATGCAACAAAAACCGTATTGTCGCACCGAACGGTTTCTGGCCGAGGAAAAGCCGCTGCTCGCCCCGCTGCCTTCCACCCCGTTTGAGCTCAAATATTACAGCCGCTACAAGGTGGCGCAAAACAACCATGTGTACCTGGGCGCCGACAAGCATTATTATAGCGTGCCGTATGCGCACATCGGTAAACCCGTGCAGGTGATCTACACCCGTTCGCTCGTGCGTATTTACAGTGAGGGAGCGCTGCTGGCGGCTCACCCCAGAGACCCTCGCCCGGGTCGATACACGACCACGGCTGAGCATTTGTGTTCGCAGCACCAGCATTATCTGAAGCGCAGCCCGGAGTATTACATCGGCCGAGCCCGCAGGGCGGGGCCTACACTTGCCGCGCTATTTGAGAAAATCTTTTCCCAGGACCGATACCCCGAACAACTCTATCGCACCTGCGACGGGCTGCTGAACCTGTCGCGAAAAGCGGATCCCGAGGCCTTTACCCGGGCCTGCCGCTTAGCCCTGGAGCATCAAAACTACTCCTGGGGGTTCATCGACACCATGTTAAAAAACAAGATGATCGGCCAGCCAGAACCAAACGATTCTAAACACCTTCCCAAACACGGCAATGTCCGCGGGCGGGACTACTACCAACAAACCCTTAAACTGTAACTATTATGGACATAACCACCCAATTTACCGACCTGCGCCTGCACGGGATGCATCGCCGCTGGCAAGCGCTGACCGAAACCCGGCAACATCTTGATCTGAGCCTGAGTGATGGCCTGGAACTGCTCTTAGAAGCCGAGGCCGAAGACCGGGACAACCGCCGGTTCCAGCGGCTGGCCAGAAACGCACGGTTCCGCTACCAGGCCTCTATCGAGGAGCTGCGTATGGACGCCTCCAAAGGCATGGATAAAACACTCATCAGCCGGCTGGCCACCGGCGATTACCTGCGCCGTGGAGAATCGGTGTTGGTCACAGGGGCGACCGGCTGCGGAAAAAGCTTTCTGGCATCGGCCCTGGGCAACCGGGCCTGTATGCAGGGATATAAAGTCGCCTACTTTAACCTTCAAAAGCTGCTAATTAAGATCAAAATGGCCCGTTTGGAAGGGACCAATCTTAAGTTCTTCGAGAAATTAGCAAAAACCGACCTTCTGATCCTCGATGACTTCGGGCTGACAACCTTTGGCCAGCAACACTGCCTGGATCTTATGGAGCTGACGGAAGACCGCCACGCCCGCCGGGCCACCATCATTGCCAGTCAGTTGCCTGTCGCCAGCTGGTATGATTTATTTGCTGAGGAGACAATTGCCGACGCTATTTTAGACCGGCTGATCCACACCTCTCACAGAGTCGAATTGACAGGAGAAAGTCTAAGAAAAAAACTGTAATGTTGTCATAGAAACCCGTTCCCCGAAATCCAAACCTTAGGGGGTCAATATGCCCGGAATGGGGGGTCAGTATCACCGGAATATCCA
>NZ_JBBVMF010000045.1:0-1784 GCF_038150125.1 Rhodohalobacter sp. 8-1
TTAGCTCAACTTCCGCATAGAGCCATTGTAGTTGCTACAAGGCGGGTTGGATTTTATCCTGATCGCCCAAATCCCGGATGTCTCGAATGGCTTGCCTGGCCCGCTCGCCCTGTGTCCACTCATACCCGACGGTCGTTTTCTGATCCTTATTAAGGAGTTCGGTATACCTCAGTGCCTGGTCCCAACGGCGCAGGGTGGGGACCACCTCCGGAGTGTAGCCACGGGCCCTCCATTGGCGTTCTATATACTTGACCAGCCATAAGCATAGGTAGTTCAAATAGATGTGGGCGGTAATGCGGCGTTTCTTCCAGTGGCGGATGGGGCGAATTTCCAGCGAGGTCTTAGCCATCCGGAAGCACCGCTCTACCATCATCAGAGATTTATAGTAGTGCTGGATCTGCTCCGGGTCGGCTGCCTCCCGGGGAAGGTTGGTTTGCAGCAGGTAGTAATGGCCCATGGTGTCGGCGGCCTGAGCGGCCTGGCGGTCCAGGGTGAACTGCAGCCGCCAGCGGGGCGTGCCTTTCTCGTCGGCATACTCCTTAAAGGCAATAGACCACTGCTTCGTTTGCTTATGGCGCTCCAGCAGGGTCATGGCCCGGTGGTAGAGTTTGTCGCGATTTTTGTTTTGAGGGGACCTCTGAATGACGGTCAGCCCCTCATACACCTTGCGGCGGCCGCGCTGCTGGGCGGCCGCACGGCGGTAGCCTTTCTTCTGGTGGCGACACAGCACGTAACGCTGCCCTTCGCGTTCAAACTCGGTGACAGGCTCATCAAACAAATCCGGTTGATCCTCGTGAAGCTCGCTCAGCACCGCCTTTTGCGTTTGACCGGGCAGCCCGGTCACGTAGTTCAATCCAAGCTGATCGACCTGGGTGAGCGTTGGCTCATCGCTCATCGAGCGGTCAGCCACCCACACCGCCTGCTCGGCCTGATAAGTCTGCTTCCACTGGGTGAAGGTGTCCAGAACTGTTTGATTATCGGCCGTCCCGCCCTTCCATACGCGAATATCCAGCGGCAGCTGGTCTTCGCTGAGGACCAGTCCGTAGCTAACGATATAACGGTCATGACGCTTTTCTTTGCTGTGGCCGTAGCCGCCCAGCTCTGCTTTGTGCCCGCAAAAATAGGAATTACTCAAATCGTACAGCAGCACGCGGTCAGTCTGGGGTGGGTAAGCGCTGTTCAGCGCCCCGCGAACACCATCAAAGCCCTCGGCCAGCTCATCCAGAGCGCGGTAAAACCGGTCAGTACCCACGTCGTTCTTCCCACCCAACAGGTAGCCAAGCGTCTGACGGCGGGAGGTGGAGTAGGCCTTCTTGCTGGCCGGCTGGAGCACCTGCAGGCCTATCATTTCCCCGATAAGGTTGCCCGTTACCCGCCCTAAATGTTTGCGAAGCATGGCCTCTAGGCCTGTCTGGCGCAGGTATCCTGCCAGCAGGGCAGACCCACCGCCGGCGTAGGTATCCCCCACCTGAACAGAGATCTCCGCCTGCTGCAGGTCGCCGGCCTGCTCAAGAGCCTGCCACTCCTCGGCGTCCAGATGCCTGCTGCCGCCATGGGTGTAGATCGCCCGCGCCCGCTCCAGCAGCGGCAGGGTCTCCAGTGTTCGGACCGTCCGATTACGTGGTTTGCCGGTTTCGGGGTCCCGGTAGGATTCAACCAGCTTGCGGTTACGACCGTTTTTCCCTTTTCGCTTAACAGTAGAAGCTTGAATATACATGTCTTAATGTAGCAACTACAACCCTCACTCACAACATCTATTTACACGTTTGCGGAAGTTGAGTTAG
>NZ_JBBVMF010000046.1:0-1774 GCF_038150125.1 Rhodohalobacter sp. 8-1
TCAGCCGATTCCTTTGGAAACCATGAGTTTTTCCAACCCGGAGTTGTGCAACAGACTCGGCTGATGCGCCAATTCCTACCAACAATAGATTTGTTCTGGCGTCTTCACTATTTTTAGTCTTGTCAGGCATAAAAAAAATGGGCTTGGTAATAAATTATTTCTTACTAAAACATAGTAAAATAATAAGCATGTACCGAATAGGAGTGAAAGTCAATTATGCTGGTTGTTTACTTATGTTCAATATGAGTGTAAAAAAGAAGGATAGACATCGCTAAAAAAATCACAGACTGAACAACTCCATGATTTTTTTGACCTGATTACCAATTCCACTCTATCTATTTATGATAAATGCAATCGAACTATAAGCGAACACATTTTCATCTCGGAAAAGATAAGAGACCTTACACCACATAGTGTTGTTTTCGGAGGAGGAGTTACTCATCAATAGTTACTTATTTTACCAAAAAATGCGGATTTATAAATGTTACATCGCAGATTATACCCGGGGGTTTTCCATCTTCAGTTGATATAAGACAAAAGTTTACTTTAAGGATTTTAAATCAGCTTGAAGATACTTTACAGGGAAAATTTAAGTTGCCTGCGGTGTAATCCCAACACTTGACCTTTAATGAGCAAAACAGTCATATTAGGTAACAGGGAAGCATACCCGGATAATTGAAGATGTCTTAGCTAAATAAAATTTTACGATTAATTCACTAACTTTCTCTTTTTTTATATGTTGAATTAGATCACAGATATACTTAAAATTCATTAATCATATCATTTACAAACACTTAGCGCTTTTGAAGATTATTCTGTCCTTAAAGAAAAGAAAATTTGACTCGGTAAAAATGAGTGAAAGATCGTGATAAAAGTTTCAGTTGCTGACGACCATCCCCTAATGCTTGAAGGCGTAAAACGAGTATTAAATAGAGAGGTGGATATTGAAGTAATCGGAGAGGCACAATCCGGGGCAGATGCTCTGAGTATGCTGGTTGACGCAAAACCGGATATTCTTATCCTTGATCTTACAATGCCCGGTAAAAGCGGACTCGATTTACTTAAAGACGTTAAAGTGTTACATCCGGAACTGCCGGTTTTGATTTTAAGCATCCATCCGGAAGAAAGGTTTGCTGTACGATGTATAAAAGCTGGTGCAGACGGCTACTTATGTAAATCTGGTATCGTCAATGAATTGACACAAGCTGTACGAAAGATCGTGCTGGAGAATAGAAAGTATATAACGGCGGAAGTTGCGGAACAGCTGGTATCACAGGTAAATTATGAGGGCCGCCCTATTCATGACTCCCTGTCTGACCGCGAATTTGAAGTGCTTTGTATGATAGCTGAAGGCAAGGATGTGCAAGAAATTGCGAAGGAACTTTCACTAAGTCCACATACGGTTCATACCTATCGCTCCAGGATTAAAGAGAAGCTCAATCTTACCACCAATGTAGAAATGACACGCTATGCTATTCAAAATCATTTAATTACTTAAGGTTTTCGGGTAAAGCGCATTCTTGTCAACCTCTATAAGGAGTCATCACGATAACGTACACATCAAAAGAGCGTTAAGATTTAAATCTTAAGTGGTTTAATTCCCCGACCCTCTGGGTCGGAAAAGATAAAAGTCCCCCTTCGACGGCAATGTCACTAACATTAGCCAATATTGACGTCTTTCCCCGTACTTTTGAACGGTCAAAAGTACGCAAAACCCGCCGGGCTGGTGATTCCTTCCGTCGGGATTTGCGGTCCGTTTTGTCCCGAAGGGATC
>NZ_JBBVMF010000047.1:0-1770 GCF_038150125.1 Rhodohalobacter sp. 8-1
CAGCCGAGTCTGTTGCACAACTCCGGGTTGGAAAAACTCATGGTTTCCAAAGGAATCGGCTGATACAGTCAGGTTGGTCGGAAAAACACCTGATTTTATGACTAAGTAAGAGTGTGACGTAAAAAATAGTCTGAACCATACGGTTTTTCGACCATAGCGCCACTTAATCCATCAACGACAGCGCGGCCTCGTTCTAATGCTGCACTTGTAGCCTTTCGAAGCGGTTTTGGGGCACCATAGCGGAGCCATTTTTTCAGATTAAAGCTTATACTGGCCATTAAGACGTGCTTATCGGCGGTGTCACGTCCTCGCCCGTAGACTTTCTTCATCCCGTTGTGATGCATCAGGTTCCCAATGACCGGCTCCACAATGCCTTTGCGTTTGGCCAGCATGCGCCGCCCGTCGTCGGTTTGCAGGCGGTCATCCATCAGGTCGTAGAGTGCCTTGCCACTGCTGTGAGTAAGCGTTTTAACCGTCGATTTCCCTGTGATGCACTGCGATCGTATCGGGCACTCCTTGCAATCGACTGCACGACTAACATACACATAATTGACGTACTCGCGGCAGGGTTGCTCGCGTTTGAAGGCCAGGACAGCTCCCTGTGAGCATGTATAGGCGTTGGTCTGGTTGTCAAAGGTAAACCCCTCGCGCTCGCGCTTATATCCCGACGGGTTTTGCATAAAAGCGGTAATGCCCTCCTGCTGGCAGGCCTCAATGGTGGTGATCGTGTTGTATTTGGAATCGGCCAGGATCTCCTCAACGGCCAATCCGTGGTCAGAGAGGTTGCTTTGGACCCGCTCCAGCAGTCCGGGAAGACTCTTGTGATCTTCCAGGTCGGCGTAATCGGCCATGGCCCCAACAATCACCCCGTGCTGGCTGTCGACGCTGATTTGACTGTGGTAATACATATCGGTAGGCTTGCCCGGCTTGCGGGCCATTCGGGCGTCAGGGTCGCTGGCCGACTGGTGGGTTTTATTGGAGCGCTTTCGCTTGACGGGATCGTCGCTCGTGCAATCGACTGAGCGGAGAGGGGCTTCCGGGGCAGCCACAGGAGCGTTATCACTGCTGCGGGCCGGCAGCAAGGCGGGGTCGGCGTTCTCATCGTCCACCTGCCGGCAATACTCGCTGGCGTCGTCCATAATCACGATTCGCTGCATGGAATCGATGCTGGCATTGGCTTTGACCAGCCCGCTGTCGAACGCCTGGCGCTTACCCTCCACAAGACCGGCGTCAACGCACAGTCCTAACACCAGGCAAAAGACCTCCTCAAATAGCTCTGTGCCAAACAGCTGGCGGGTGCGCGACAGGGTGCTGTGGACGGGCAACCATTCATCAATATCATAGCCTAAAAACCAACGGGCGGACATCGAGTCGGCGCAGTACCGACACAGCCCCCGGTCAGAAGTGATATTGTTGAAGTACCCAAGAAGGCACATCTTTACAAAGACCACCGGGTCGATGCTTTGCTGGCCTTCAGTTCCGTACAAATGACGAGTCTTCTTGTAAAGAAAGCTCAGGTTTAGGTGTTGCTCAATTCGCCGGTAAGGGTGATCTGCTGGAACCTGGTCACTGAGGGCGAATTGGTAGAAAAGTTTGGGAGTACGCTGTTTTATTCCTTGCATGGATAAAGATACGAAACACCTTCAAATATAGCTATTAAACCATTGATAATATTCAACCTATTACTCTATTTAACATAACTTTTTGCTGGATAATTAGAACAAATCGTCCGTTCTACCTATTTTGAGTTGTGCAACAGACTCAGCCGGC
>NZ_JBBVMF010000048.1:0-1660 GCF_038150125.1 Rhodohalobacter sp. 8-1
GTAGACCGCCCCGTACGAAAAGCCGGGGTCATTCATCCCCCACGCCTCGCTGTGATCGGTAAATGTTAAATCACCATTGTTACGAAACAGGTAATTGGGAATAGTATAGCGCCTGACGTTCTCAAAGATCTCAATTTGTCGTTTAATGGATCCCTCAGGATCTCCGTCAACTATTGCATTGTGCAATTTGGCAAGATGATCATAGTCCTGACCCGCAACAGGAAAACCATTTGTAACAAAGATATCTTTGAAACCATCGTTGTCAAGATCGGCAAAAAGAGCGCTCCAGCTCCAGTGTGTATATGCAACTTCTGCAATTCTGGAGACCTCACTGAAAATCACATCGTCTCTATCATCTACACCCAAATTCATTTGCAGTGAATTCATCGTATACCGGGGAAATAGACCCTGACGTGAAACATCAGACATTTTTCCATAAGTGTTTACACCACTCATACGTTTTCTCTCGGTAAGATTTTCCGGCATCATATCCGTTTGCATAATATCGGGCCACCCGTTATTCGTAAAATCAGCTATGTCAATCCCCATTCCTGAGTTACTGGTATGACGTAGCCACTCGGTTGCCCTGTCGGTAAAAGTACCATCTCTGTTATTGATATAAAAAACGTCATATGGTGCCATATCATTAGACACATAAATATCCGGCCAGCCATCATTATTTATATCAGAAACGGCTATCCCCAACCCATAACCAAGTTTTCGAATTATACCGGCTTCTTCTGAAATGTTAGTAAATGTGCCGTCACCATTATTGCGATAGAACTGATCAAGGCCACCCGGATCGATTGAACTTACTTGTGTACCGGTGGGCATCAATCCGGTATCATTTCGGGAAAATTCTACAGGTGAATTATTCATTACAAAAAGATCCAGGTCGCCATCCAGATCATAATCCAAAAATGCCGCATGAGTGGAAAAGCCTGCATCATCAATTCCGAATCCGGCCGCGGCTTCAGTAAATGTATTGTCACCGTTGTTTATGAATAGTAAATTTCTTCTATCCTCTGGTTCACTCCAAACCGTTCCCGAAGCGGAGAAGTAAATATCCGGTAACCCATCTGAGTTTATATCCACAAGAGCAACCCCGTGAATTCTTTTATCCGTATTAACACCTGAACCATCTGTAATATCATCAAAAGAGAAATCTTCGTTATTCAGGTAAACTTTAGGGTCGGCCATACTGCCGGTTAGAATAATATCCTGAAAGCCGTCATTATTGAGGTCACCAACTGCAACTCCGCCTCCATTAAAGATATAAGGGTCCAGCAAAGCATTTGTTGAATCGTCAGTGACTATCACGTTTTGGAACGTAATACCTGTTTGATTAGGGTCTAATTGTTGAAATAGCGGACCTTCTTCAGAACTACAACTCGACGACAAAAGAAGGAATAGTACCAGCCAGGCAAAACAGATAAGTATATGTGAGCTTTTATCGATATTTAAATCCATCAATGACATAGGGAATTGATAAATCAGTCGCTATTCCTGATTTCTTTGAATCCTGAACACCTGCAGGGAATCGCTGTTGTTAGCGACCATCAAAATCGTCCCGTTTGGGGTTTGCACCTGGTTGAGGCTTCGCACATCACCTGGAATCAGCAGCCCGCTTTGGGTTGGCCCGACGGGGGTGAAGGTACCG
>NZ_JBBVMF010000049.1:0-1652 GCF_038150125.1 Rhodohalobacter sp. 8-1
CCTGACTTCCGCACTTTTTTAATGTGAAAAATATCGGCATTGTTTTTTAATGACTTACGGCCCAAAAAAATAATGTTTGGGTGTCCCGATCTTTTTTTGGCGTATTTTCGATACATGTTTGTACGTAAGAAACCCAATACAAGTGGAAGCACCAGTGTTCAAGTCATTGATAAAAGCTCGGGCAGCTACAAGGTGGTAAAAACCATTGGCAGCTCAGATGATCTACAGCAGATCGATCGGCTGATTCGTCGTGCTCACCAATGGATCAGCCATCATCTGGGGCAAGCCGAGCTTGATTCTCATGATGAGAAACAGCTGTACCAATCTTTCGTTTCTGGCATTCAAAGCGTCACGATAGCCGGGACGGAGCTACTGCTTGGCCGACTTTTTGACCAGATCGGCTTCAACCAGATTGACGATGAGCTGTTTCGCAGGCTGGTATTAGCCAGGCTGTGTTTTCCTGCCAGCAAGCTCAGAACCACCGACTATCTGCAAAAATATCATGGGATCTCTGTTGATGAGGATGCCATTTACCGGTATATGGATAAGCTCTACAACACTCAAAAGGAAACGGTTCAGCAGATCAGCTATCGCCATACGCGGAAGGTACTGGGCAAGGAGATACGGTTGGTATTTTACGATGTAACGACTCTTTATTTTGACATTGATGGTGAAGATGAACTGCGCAAAACCGGCTTTAGTAAGGATGGGAAACATCACCGTCCACAAATTGTCCTGGGCCTATTGGTCAGCGAGGATGGCTACCCACTGGCCTACGACATCTTTCAGGGCAATACTTTTGAAGGCCACACGATGTTGCCGGTACTGAATGCCTTCAAGGAAAGGTACGGCCTTGACAAGCTGGTGATCGTTGCCGATTCGGGCCTGCTGTCCAAGTCCAACATTGCCGGCCTGCAGGACAACGGCTATGAGTTTATTTTGGGGGCGCGGATCAAAAACGAGGCGAAAGCCATCAGAAACCAGATTCTGGGGTTGTCGTTGACCAACAACCAAAGCAGCGTTATTGACAAAGACGACGCCATACGATTGATTATCAGCTATAGTGACAAACGAGCACGCAAAGATCAACGCAACCGGAAAAAGGCCTGCAAAAGCTGGAAAAACGGATCACATCCGGGAAGCTCACCAAAGCCAACATCAACAACAGAGGCTACAATAAATATCTGAGGTTGGAAGGAGATGTATCGATCAGTATTGATCGGGAGAAATTTGAAGACGATGCCAAATGGGATGGGCTAAAAGGGTACCTGACCAACTCCACGCTCGGCAAAGACCAGGTGATTGAGAATTATGGGCATTTATGGAAGATAGAACGGGCCTTTAGAATTTCGAAGACAGACTTAAAAATCAGACCTGTTTATCACAGGCTTCAACGCAGGATTGAGGCTCATATTTGTATCGCATTTGTGGCATACAAGATTTACAAAGAGCTGGATCGGCAGTTAAAAGTGAAGAAAACAAAGCTGAGTCCGGACAAAGCCATCGACATCGCAAAAACGATCTACGCCATAAAAGTCGTCACACCGTTGAACAAGGAGGAGCTACATCAAACGCTAATCCTGAATGAGGAGCAACGAATGTTGGCTGATTTATTCAACTTTTAGCAGGGTGTCCCAATGCGGAAGTCAGGA
>NZ_JBBVMF010000050.1:0-1571 GCF_038150125.1 Rhodohalobacter sp. 8-1
ACCCACAAACTTTCCTGTAGGTATTATAAAAAAGAGGACGCCCTGAATTTCTTAGCTTTCAAGTTCACCCGAACTTTTAACTAACCCAAGGAGTCCTCCTATGGAAACACTTAAAAAGGCTCACATAGCCGTTGACTTACACAGCAATACGAGTACCATTGGATACATGAACCAAGAAGGTAAATATATCGCTCAGCATCAAGTACAAACCACACCGATCAATTTGATCAACGAGGTAGTTGCCATTCCTGCTGAGTACAAGACGTTAACCATTGAACAAGGCAATATGACCTTTTGGGCGGCCCAGCAGCTTCAAGACTATGTAGATGAATTGATTGTTTGTGATCCCCGCCGCAATGCATTGATCAGTCGTGGAGAGAATAAAAGCGACAAGGTGGATACCAAGGGGTTATGCACTCTGTTACGGCTGGGGGCTCTGAAGCCGGTGTGGCGCCCCAAGCAAATGGGGGTGCGGCGGTTGTTCTTTGATCAGGTCAAGGAATACCAGCGCCTGGTCAAAACCCTCTCGATCCATAAGCGACAGTTTATCGATAGCCTGCGCCATTGGGGAGTCAACACCAGCGTAAGCAAAGCCGATTACAAGAACCCCCAGGCGTTGTTGAGCCAGGTAGATGTCGAGCTGATCAAAGACGAATATGTGGAAAAATTACGCTTCATAGAGCACATTGAAGCGGCCAAACAGCGGGCCATGAAGCGGTTTATGAAGACAGGAAAGGCCTTTTGGGAGATTGCCGAGTTTGCCAGGATTCCCGGCATCGGCCCGGTAGGCTCTCATCGGTTTTCCGGCTATCTTCAAACTCCCTACCGGTTCCGACGTGCCGGTCAACTGATCAAATTTTGTAAGCTGGCTATTCGAAAATTTACCAGCGACGGGCGCAAAGTGCGCAGTGAGCGGCTCAGCAAAGCCGGCCATGGGTGCTTGAAGAGTGTGGCCAATACAGCCTGGACGACTGCCAAAAGCAGTGACAATGAAGTCAGTCGCTATTATCAGGACTGCCTCGAGGAAGTAGGCAATCCGGATCATGCCCGGCTGAGTACCGAACGCAAAATTTTAGTCACCATGTGGGCTCTTTGGAAGAATCAGGAGCCGTACGATCCGAATA
The DNA here is from genome assembly GCF_038150125.1 of Rhodohalobacter sp. 8-1. Taxonomy (NCBI): domain Bacteria; kingdom Pseudomonadati; phylum Balneolota; class Balneolia; order Balneolales; family Balneolaceae; genus Rhodohalobacter; species Rhodohalobacter sp. 8-1. Next base: position 1,125 of record NZ_JBBVMF010000050.1, read on the forward strand.
AGTTTACATATAAGTATGGGGATTCCACCCGATAGACCCTGGCTTGTCGAGCAGTGATGCAGACCGGGCTGGGGAAGATCGGGTTGCCGGGACAGACTCCTTTTTTGGGTTCTCTCCGTTGGATCTTCAACAGGACCTACAAGTAGCTTAGTCGCCTGGCATGGAAGCCCCATACGACCTTAACCCGAAGCGGCCAACCGTTGGGTAGATCCCAACTGGTTGACTGCTTTGAGGTTCATATATAAGAATGGTTCCAGACAACCGAAAACAACAGCTACAGGTCGGAAGGATCCGAACCGACTTGGTCAAATACGCATTATTGTGCTACAACTAAATCTATTGAAAGTAGGAATTTGCCATAAAGGGGACGTCCTAAAAGTTCAAAAACTTTCCATGGGAACGTCATGGGGGAAGTATGTTCTTGACTTTCTTTTTTATATAAGAACC
>NZ_JBBVMF010000051.1:0-1469 GCF_038150125.1 Rhodohalobacter sp. 8-1
GAGAAGTTACCCCATTATTCTAAATTAAACCCACTCAAGTACATATAAAACAATAAGTTATTAATTTTAAGAAGTGGAAATGCTCTTTTTTTTAGAAAAATGGGGGTACTCCCTGTAAAAAGAAAGCATAAGTGGCGATCTTTGGTAAGTCGATGAAAACTTTCCATTTAAAGACCACACACTTATGCTAATGAGTAAACTTGCCGGCAAACTTCGCAGGAAAATTAACCAATTTTCGGGGTATGTGTCCAGTGGACTGGATAAAACAGCCCAACGTTTTGTGAGGGAGGCCGTCTATGGCATGCTGTGCAGCCAATCGGTCCTGCTGACCGAGATCGGGCGAACCCTTCAGAGCACAGTCAGCCTAAAAAAGATTGAAGAACGCTTCTGCCGACAACTGCAAAAACCCAAGCTGTGGGATTGTATCCACCGCCAGGTGTTAGCCGATGCGGGTCCCCGCATCGGTGAGGATATGCTGTTAATCCTGGATTTGAGCGATATCGCCAAGACGTATGCCAAAAAGATGGAGTATTTGGCCACCGTGCGCGATGGCAGCGCTGATGGGGAGCTGACCAACGGGTATTGGACCACCCATGTGGTCGGTGCCGATCTGGACTCCACGCGCGTGCTGCCGCTCTACCAAGAGCTGTACTCGCAGAAGGCACCGGATTTTAAAAGCGAAAATACCCAGATTCTGGCGGCCATAGACCGTGTACATGCCGCCGGGGATGGGCGGGGCATCTGGGTAATCGACCGCGGCGGAGACCGCAACGTGTTATTTGACCGGTTGCTGGACAAGCAAGATCCCAAAGAATTTATTATTCGCCTGGTTGGGGATCGTCACCTGCTCCACAAGGGGGCCAAACGAGAGGCTCTGGAGCTGGCCCGTGGCTGCAAGACGCCTTACAGCCAAACCATTGTTAAAAAGAAAGATGGAAGGGAGATCACCTACGACCTTACCTTTGGATATCTCCGGGTACGCCTGCCGGGCCACGAGCAGCCCCTGTGGATGCTGGTGGTTAATGGGTACGGGGAGAAACCAATGATGCTGTTGACCACCCAGCCGCTTCGGCGTAATCGAACCGTGTTGTGGACGGTGCTGCGCAGTTACATTAAGCGATGGGGCATTGAGCAGACCATTCGGTTTGTCAAGCAGTGCTATGATGTGGAAAACATCCGGGTGCTGAGCTACTCGCGACTGCGTAATATGATGGGACTGTTGTTGGCAGTTTTTTATTTTATGGCCGTAAAACTCGATACATCGGCCAAACTCAGTATCATGAGTGGGTATATCTTGAAAGCGGCCAAACGGGTGTTTGGGGTGCCCGATTTTAAATATTATGCCATGAGTGACGGTATAAGTGCCATATTCAGGCGCTCTCCGGGCAAAATTCCCACCTCGCCAACCGAAGGGCTTGATCCCAACCAATTAGGCATCGGATTCACCTAAAATAACGGGGTAACTTCTC
>NZ_JBBVMF010000052.1:0-1318 GCF_038150125.1 Rhodohalobacter sp. 8-1
GCGTGAGCGAATTCATCGTTTTCAATATCGCATTGTCATCACGCCGCCGCAAACCCAGTCTAATCATCGTCATTCTGAATAAAACAGTGGTTTTCCGTTTTTATGCCCCGTGAGGGATGCCGTGGGCAAAGAATCTGTATTAGTAACATATTTTGTTTAATCAAATAACTGGTTTAAGCTTATGAATAACTCATCTCACATAATAAAACAGTGCTTAGGATTATTACAGGTACCAACAAACTTGACAGTTGAACCTCATATACTTATTCTGACTCTTTAGATATCCGTACGGCCTCCCACCCTATCATCGCAATCTTTCTGTTTATTCCCCAGCGGTAGTTTCCAAAATCGCCTGCTGCCGGAACAATTCTGTGGCACGGGATAAAAAACGCGATTGGGTTTTTGCCCACAGCTGATCCAACCGCCCGCAATGCTTTTGGATTATTAATCTCCATTGCTACATCCGAGCAACAGCTCAACTCTCCTTCTGGTATATGTAACAGAGTTTTCCAGACAGTGATTTGAAACGGTGTCCCCTTCACATGCAAATTAATCATACTCTCCGGTAATCCTGGTTTTCCGAAAAAATCGGCCATTATGATATGTTCGAGCTTTTCATCATGCTTGATTTCAGCTTCCGGAAATTCGTCTTCCAAGATATTTGAGCATTGCTGTTCCTCAGAAAGAAATGACACCCTGCAGATACCTTTGCCGGCTGAGGCAACCATCATCCTGCCAAACGGAGTGTGCTGTACAGAGTAGTTAATTACCAGGGACTTCCCGCCATCTTTGCAGTTTTCAGGTTCCATTCTGCTGATGTTCAGAAACCGATCGTAATGCCATGACTTGCTGGACGATGGCATATCATCGGCTGTATCAAACAGATCAGGTTTGTTAGAATTTTCTCTTTTCGTCAGCTGGGAAGACAACTTTCGAGAGAAGGTTTCAGGATCGACGTCCGACCAATCAGTGAAAATCCGTCGGAATTCGTCAACCTCAAGCTTTGCAGCCTCTGCCAGTCTTTCTACTGATGGAGACATTTGGCGATGACTCGCCATGTAACCCATCGCATTTTCTATCTGATAGTAGTTTTGGCACACTCCGGGCTGCATGTCTTGCTTCATAATTTTAGTTCATGTGGGCTTCCTAAGCTAACCATTCTGTCCGTAGTTATGGTTCATAAAATTCAAACCAGCCAGGTCGGTGAAAAAGTTACCACTCGCCCCACCATTTTTACCGCTTAGCCAACAATTTTACCACTCATCGAAAGGCGCTTTTAATCTTGTAACCGCTGTACGAATCATTGCGTAACCGAGGT
>NZ_JBBVMF010000053.1:0-1231 GCF_038150125.1 Rhodohalobacter sp. 8-1
ACCACTCATCGAAAGGCGCTTTTAATCTTGTAACCGCTGTACGAATCATTGCGTAACCGAGGTTAAACCTTCACTAAATCCCCTCCATTATGTTATCTAAAAACTTACTTATTACCGCACTTTTATTGGTTATATCATATGCTCCTGCTGCTTTTTCACAGGCTCACATGAATAACAGTTTCAAATCAGCTGAGTCAAATCTCAGTATCAACGAAAGTAATCTGTACTGCTTCCAAACTCTTCAGTGCCTGAAAGAAGTAAACCCATTCAAGAACTCTAATCTTGATAATGTAAAACTCAACCAGGGTACTGAGAAGTACGTTGTGGAGGGCAAGTCCAAAAACGAAGAGCTTTACGCCGAATATAACGGTTCGAACGGAAATCTCATCAAAGCAACAGTTATTCAGCGTAATATTATACTGCCGAGAAATATTATGGCCGAAATTACAACCGGCGATTACAACGGCTGGACGATGGTTGGCAACAAACGTGTCATCAAAAACTTTATGAAAGACACCATCGAATATGAAGTAGTGATGATGAAAGATGGGGAATTGCGAATTGAGTATTTCGATTCAAACGGCATGATGATCGATCAGCTGATTTGATCAAATCCATTCTATTCAAAATTTAAAAAGGCATCCGGTTGAACAACCGGATGCCTTTTTTATAAAAACTAATTCATAGGATGAAAAACATGGTTATGGTCCATACTAATTACCAATCACCAAATTCTCTAATTTCCAAATTCCCTAAAACCAATCTACAGTATCAATCTCTCTTGTAAGTTATTGGATCTGCGACGGGACACTTCAATCTCTTTCCCGCATGAAAGTGTCAGTTTAAACTGACCACTGGCTATTTTATTGAGCTTCTCAACATGGGTCAGATTGATGATATACTGGCGGCTGGTTCGGAAAAAGCATTTGGAAGGAAGACGAGATTCAAGGTAGTTGAGAGACCTGTTTATAAGAAGGGCGCCACCGGTGAAATAGGTCTTACTATAGTTTCCACAGGTTTCGAAGTAGCGAACATTTTTCAGCTCTACCAGCTTACATTTATCCCCGTCGTTGAGCAAAACAGTATCATCCGGGGTAAGAGCATTTGAGGCAGACATTTCCATACATTTCATTCCAATATCTTTTTGTTTACCTACGACATACAGAACGGAATGTTACCTCAAAAGTTAGCCGCTAATTAATTACCTGAGTTCGATTCTTAGTTATTAATT
>NZ_JBBVMF010000054.1:0-1194 GCF_038150125.1 Rhodohalobacter sp. 8-1
TTAATCATTAATTTTGGTTACCACGCCTGCGCCTACTGTACGACCGCCCTCGCGAATCGCAAACCGCAAACCTGTTTCCATCGCTACCGGCTGTATCAACGATACATCCAGCTTTACGTTATCGCCCGGCATCACCATCTCTACCCCGTCCGGCAGCTGGCAGGCTCCCGTCACGTCGGTAGTCCGGAAATAAAACTGCGGACGATATCCTTTGAAGAACGGCGTGTGCCGGCCGCCTTCGTCTTTGCTCAGTACATATACTTCGCACTCAAACTCTTTGTGCGGGGTGATGCTGCCCGGCTTGCACAGTACCATACCGCGCTCGAGCTGCTCTTTGTTGATCCCGCGAAGCAAGATCCCTGCGTTATCGCCGGCTTCCCCGCGATCCAGCAGCCGGCGGAACATCTCAATGCCGGTAACCACACTCTTCATCGGATCTTCAACGATCCCTACAATTTCTACTTCGTCGTTCAGCTCAATCACGCCACGCTCAATACGTCCGGTGGCTACTGTTCCACGGCCTGTGATAGAGAACACATCCTCTACCGGCATCAGGAACGGTTTGTCCACGTCGCGCTCAGGCGTTGGGATGGTATCATCCACGGCGTCCATCAGCTCAACAATGGCTTTCTCATGCTCGTCTTCGCCATTCAGGGCGCCCAGGGCACTTCCCTGGATGACAGGGATATTGTCCCCGTCAAATTCGTAGGAGCTCAGCAGCTCGCGGACTTCAAGCTCAACAAGTTCCAGGAGCTCTTCATCATCCACAAGATCAACTTTGTTCATAAACACAACCAGCTGCGGCACGCCAACCTGGCGGGCAAGCAGGATATGCTCACGTGTTTGCGGCATCGGGCCGTCTGTGGCGGCTACCACCAAAATAGCACCGTCCATCTGCGCGGCGCCCGTTACCATGTTCTTCACATAGTCGGCGTGGCCCGGACAATCGACGTGGGCGTAGTGGCGGTCTTCAGTTTCATACTCCACGTGGGCGGTTGCGATCGTAATTCCACGCTCTCGCTCCTCAGGTGCATTATCAATATCTGCAAACTGCTTGGCAACACCGCCGTAGGTCTTCGCCATCACGGTTGTGATTGCTGCCGTTAAGGTTGTCTTCCCATGATCCACGTGACCGATCGTACCGATATTCACGTGTGGCTTGGTACGTTGAAATGTCTCCTTTGCCATGACTAT
>NZ_JBBVMF010000055.1:0-1090 GCF_038150125.1 Rhodohalobacter sp. 8-1
GGGAGAGACATTGCATGTCTGTCTTTCACCCATCAGAGTTTGATATCAAAACCAGTTGAGAGATAAATTTACTTACTGAGTTTGAATAGACATACCATGTCTTTCTTGCCATAACAATTCGACAGTTCAACGATTCGACAATACTAAATGAACCTAACATTCATCGGATGACGGGAAGTCATCCGATGAAGATCCTCATCCGCTGGCTTCCCGCCATCGGATGAGTTGTGTAAGGCCAAATATAGTTTCATGCAGTTCCCCGAATGATGCACAGGTAAGACATGGCATGTTTTATCTTTGCCCAATTACCTTAACATGACCCTGACATTCATCGGATTTAGTTAAAGCAGATTTCATAGTGGTGCTTGGGAGAGACATTGCATGTCTGTCTGATGCCATTCAGTGATATAATTTAAAAACATCCATGATATAGATCCACGTATCTGGATCGAACAGACATACCATGTCTGCATTGTCCAAATTCTTGACTGGGAACTTACATCCATCGGATGATGGGATAGTTATCCGATGAATTAATAGATGATTCAAAAAAAATTATCCTGTATTTTTAGTTGATGATGGAAAAGCACGAAATATTGTCCCTTCTTAAACAGCACAAAAAGTCGCTGTTCTCTAAATACCCTATTAAAGCTATCGGACTATTTGGGTCTGTTTCAAGAAATGAGAACACCTCGCACAGTGATGTAGATATACTGGTTGAGTTTGACGACACTATTGGTATTCGGTTTATTGACCTGGCTGAAGAATTTGAAAGACTTCTGCACCGAAATGTAGACCTTGTATCAAAGAATGCGGTCAAACCCCGCTATTACCAATCTATTAAGGACGACATTATTTATGTCTAAAAGAGATCCCTTACTTTTGATAGAGGATATAATCGAATCGATTGATAAGATTAAAAGGTAGGTAGGGGAGATTTTATTTCAAGACAAATTTTTAAATGATGCACGGGAGAGACATTGCATGTCTGTCTTTCACCCATCAGGGTTTGATATCAAAACCAGTTGAGAGATAAATTTACTTACTGAGTTTGAATAGACATACCATGTCTTTCTTGCCATAACAATTC
>NZ_JBBVMF010000056.1:0-1006 GCF_038150125.1 Rhodohalobacter sp. 8-1
GGAACAGCAACAGACAGCCGCTATAGGTAAGGCTGATCCGTTCCGACCGGGGTCCCAGAGCAGAGCAAACTCACAGGAGGTTTTCACGGAAACTTGGGAGAGCCTAACGTCTCCACTCGAAACCACCGGAGTCAGGGACAACCGGTAGACCAAAGGTCCAGGCCATTCATCCCGCCGTTGCCGGATGGAGGGCGATAAGAAACCGGCAACGGCGATGTGGTATCCAAGCCGAGGGAAACCGAAGGCAAGGAGACGGACGAAGGCAGTCTTAGCACCTTCATAGTACCGCCGAAGGATGGGGAATTGGCTCCACGAGACCCATCTGTCAGGGAAGGGGGGTGCCTGTTTGTGGACGTGTAACTCAGAAACATAACATGAACCAGAGTCATTGACTAATATGTCAACAGTAGACTTACACATAGCGGAAAGGGCGAGGGCATATCCCGATGAACCCTTGACGAACCTGCACGGTTTTATTGATCTTGCGATGCTGAACCAGTGTTTGGATGCCCTGAATAAAAAAGGGGCACCCGGAGTAGACGGGCAAAGCTGGAGCGAGTACAATGAACAGCGGGATGAACGGTTGCCAGAGCTGCTTACGCAGTTCAAAAGCGGGCGATACCGTGCCCCGGCGATTCGGCGCACATACATTCCTAAAGGGGATGGCAAACAGCGTCCGCTGGGCCTGCCGACGGTTGAAGATAAGGTGCTGCAGATGGCAGTTACCAACGTCCTCACCCCGGTGTACGAACAGCTGTTCTACCCGAACTCGTACGGGTTTCGTCCGGGTAAATCGCAGCATCAGGCCCTGGAGATGCTCTTTAAAGAAGTGAGTTTTAACGGCAAATACTACATCATTGATGCAGACATGGCCAACTACTTCGGGAGCATTGACCACGGGAAGTTGCGGGAGATACTCGACCTGCGGATAAAAGACGGTGTGATTCGCCGGATGATAGATAAGTGGCTTAAAGCCGGTGTGCTGGAAGGCGGGAGGTTGTCCTAC
>NZ_JBBVMF010000057.1:0-989 GCF_038150125.1 Rhodohalobacter sp. 8-1
TTTACCGATCACAGCGAGGCGTGGGGGATGAATGACCCCGGCTTTTCGTACGGGGCGGTCTACGCCGACCTGAACAACAACGGGCGGCTGGACCTGGTGATCAACAACATCAACGCCCCGGCCAGTGTGTACCAGAATACAGCTGCGGAGGATGATTCCTCGCACTACCTGATGGTCCGCCTGGAGGGAACACCTCCCAATACCGGCGGCATCGGGGCTTCCCTGAGACTTTGGGCCGGCGGACAGCAGCAGCTAAAATACCAGAATCCCTACCGCGGGTTTATGTCCTCGGTGGACCCCCGCCTGCACTTTGGACTGGGCGGCTCCGCCCGGGTAGATTCCCTGCAGATTACGTGGCCCGGCGGGCAATCCCAGCTGCTCAAAGACATACCGGCCAACCAGATGATCAGCCTCCGTCAGGACGATGCCTCCGGAGAGTACTCACCGCCCGGCCGGGTCGTCCGCCCGGAAAACCGGCCGTTTGAAGAGGTATCCGACATAGTGGCTCATACCGGTCAGGGCAGCGGTTATATAGATTACGACGTACAGCCACTGCTTCCCTACATGATTTCCCGGCAGGGGCCGCCACTGGCCGCCGGGGATGTAACCGGGGACGGGCTCGACGATGTGTTTATCGGCGGGGCCGCCGGATCGGCGGGAACGCTGTTCATTCAGCAGAAAGACGGAACCTTCAGCAAATCCACACAAGCCCAGCCCTGGCAGGCCGACAGCGACCAGGAGGATTGGGACGCCCTGTTTTTTGATGCCAACGGAAACGGGCTGCTGGATCTTTATGTGGCCAGCGGAGGCTATCACTCCTCGCCGGTATCGCTGCTGCTGGCCGACCGGTTGTACATTAATCATGGAAACGGGCGGTTTTTAAAAGACACCTCCGCCCTCCCGCAGATGCTTACCAGTACCGGCACGGTAAAAGCCGCTGACTTTAACGGCGATGGCCAAACCGACCTGTTTATCGGCGGGCGGCTCAC
>NZ_JBBVMF010000058.1:0-969 GCF_038150125.1 Rhodohalobacter sp. 8-1
CTTCGGGAGCATCGACCACGGGAAGTTGCGGGAACTACTCGATCTGCGGATAAAAGACGGTGTGATTCGCCGCATGATAGACAAGTGGCTCAAAGCGGGCGTGTTGGAAGGCGGGAGGTTGTCCTACCCGCAGGAAGGTACCCCGCAAGGAGGAGTGATTTCTCCGCTGCTGAGCAATATCTATCTGCACTATGTGCTGGATGAGTGGTTTATCGAAGCCATCCAGCCACGGTTAAAAGGCAACAGCAGTCTGATTCGCTTTGCTGACGACTTCCTGTTGTTGTTTGACAGCAAGGAGGACGCCGAGCGGGTGATGAAGGTACTGCCTAAACGCCTTGGGAAATATGGCTTAACCCTGCATCCGGAGAAAACCAAACTTGTTGAGGTGGCAGGCCGGGACAGAGACACTCCAAGAACGTTTGACTTTCTGGGCTTTACCCACTACATGGGCAAAAGCCGCAAGGGCAAACGGATTCTCAAGCGCAAAACGAGCAAGAAAAAGCTGAGGGCCTCCTTGCAGAGGTTGAAGCAGTGGATGAAGGCGGGCAGGCATAAACCTGTGAAGCAAATTATCGACGAACTCAACCGAAAACTGCAAGGTCATTATGGATACTATGGAATTACGTTCAACTTTTGCAGTCTGAACACCTACTATGAAGCTGTGAAACGATTGCTTCACAAATGGCTTAATAGGCGTGGTGGAAAACGCTACATGAAGTGGGAAGAATTTGAGAGGTTGGTGCTGTCCAGAAATCCATTAATCAAACCGCGAATTGTACACAAACTCTTTTAGCGAAACCACAAACGGAGGAACCGTATGCGGGAAATCCGCTCGTACGGGTCTGTGGGGGAGCGGGGAGGTAACGAACCGCTCTACCCGGAAGATCAAGGCGGCGAAAAAATTGGCGCGGTCACGTAATCTCTGCTACCTTTTATCAATGGTCCGCCACGCTTAATGCATGTTAACCG
>NZ_JBBVMF010000059.1:0-886 GCF_038150125.1 Rhodohalobacter sp. 8-1
AGAGCAGGGCAAACATGCATGAGGTTTCCACGGGAACTTGGGAGAGCCTAACGTCTCCACTCGTAACCACCGGAATCAGGGATAACCGGTAGACCAAAGATCCAGGCCATTCATTCCGCCGTTGCCGGATGGAGGGCGATAAGAAACCGGCAACGCCGATGTGGTATCTAAGCCGAGGGAAACCGAAGGCGAGGAGACGGACGAAGGCAGTCTTAGCACCTTCATAGTACCGCCGAAGGATGGGGAATTGGCTCCACGAGACCCATCTGTCAGGGAAGGGAGGTGCCTGTTTGTGGACGTGTAACTCAGAAACATAACATGAACCAGAGTCATTGAGTACTATGTTAACAGAAGACTTACACATAGCAGAAAGGGCGAGGGCATACCCCGACCAGCCCTTGACAAATCTGGCGAGCTTCATTGACGATGCTCTGCTGAGCCAATGTCTGGATGCCCTGAATAAGAAAGGGGCACCCGGAGTAGACGGGCAACGCTGGAGCCAGTACAATGAACAGCGGGAAGAACGGTTGCCGGAGCTGCTCACGCAGTTCAAGAGCGGACAATATCGTGCCCCGGCGATTCGGCGCACGTACATCCCCAAAGGGGATGGTAAACAACGTCCGCTGGGACTGCCAACGGTGGAAGACAAGGTGCTGCAATCTGCAGTAACCAGAGTCCTTACCCCGGTCTACGAGCAACTGTTCTACCCCAACTCGTTTGGGTTTCGTCCGGGCAAATCGCAGCATCAGGCCCTGGAGATGCTCTTTAAAGACGTAAGTTTTAAAGGCAAATGCTACATCATCGATGCAGACATGGCCAATTACTTCGGGAGCATCGACCACGGGAAGTTGCGGGAACTACTCGATCTGCGGATAAAAGACGGTGT
>NZ_JBBVMF010000060.1:0-682 GCF_038150125.1 Rhodohalobacter sp. 8-1
TGTGTGGGTTGCGTAATAAATTAATTAAAAATGTATTGAGGCTTTTCACCTATCCGGCCTCCGATTTGTGCAGGTGGTGTTTGCTCATTTTAACACGCATGCGATGGGTGTAAAAACATACCGGCCGAATATAATTTGCCGGGATAAAGCGTTGTGGACCTTCGTTTTTACATCGCAAAGTGTTCAAATGTGCCCACCGGAGCAAATCTTTAGCCGGCGGGTTTTGGATACTTTTGACCGTTCAAAAGTATCAAGGAAACACGAAAAGCTCATTATTTGATTGCTTGATCAAATCAAATGTCTGAGCTAATATGATTGGTAACGTATTGTTTTCTATGAGTTATATCTGAATTTTAACTTACACATACAGACCAACTAAGAGTCCTGTTCATTTTGCCTTGATGCAAAACGAACCAAAAAATCAAGGCTGTGAAAAAATTGGCGCGGTCACGTAATCTCTGCTACCTTTTATCAATGGTCCGCCACGCGTATTGCTTGTTAACTAGTTCCTCGCCGGTATGATAAAAGGTCCCCGCAGATCTTACAGCTCCCTTTATCGCCAATTCTTTCAAGGCCGAAGGTGTCCTGGACTAACAAGGTGCATTCTTCTATCACTTTTTGGCTCTATTCTCTTGTGATTAGATAATAAGAATGAATTACCCACACCGATCAACATAGACCC
>NZ_JBBVMF010000061.1:0-612 GCF_038150125.1 Rhodohalobacter sp. 8-1
TAGCATCCGCCTTGTTTTATGGTGGTAGTGGTTGAGTCCCGGATAGTTAAATGTAATCCCATAGTACCCATAGTGACCTCGTAGCTTTCGGTTGAGTTCGTAGATGAGTTGATCCACAGGTTTATGCCTGTTCGCCTTTATCCACTGGTTCATCCGCTGCAGGGAGGCCTTCAGCTTTTTCTTGCTGGTTTTCCGCTTGAGAATACGCTTGCCCTTACGGCTTTTGCCCATGTAATGGGTGAAGCCTAAAAAGTCAAACGTGCTCGGAGTGCCCCTGTCCCGGCCTGTCACCTCAACAAGCTTGGTTTTCTCCGGGTGAAGGGTGAGTCCATATTTCTGCAAGCGCTTGGGCAGCACCTTCATCACGCGTTCGGCGTCTTCCTTCCTGTCGAACAACAACAGAAAGTCGTCGGCAAAGCGTATCAGACTGCTGCCACCTTTCAGCCGGGGCTGGATAGCTTCGATAAACCACTCATCCAGCACGTAGTGCAGATAGATGTTGCTCAGCAAGGGAGAGATAACTCCTCCTTGCGGGGTGCCTTCCTGCGGGTAGGACAACCTCCCGCCTTCCAGCACACCGGCTTTAAGCCACTTATCTATCATCCGGCGAAT
>NZ_JBBVMF010000062.1:0-606 GCF_038150125.1 Rhodohalobacter sp. 8-1
GTCTATCGCGATCGGCGCGATCAGCTCGACCGACATCGTCACGTTGTCGCCCGGCATCACCATCTCCGTGCCTTCCGGCAGCGTCACCACGCCCGTCACGTCCGTCGTGCGGAAGTAAAACTGCGGGCGGTAGTTGGTGAAGAACGGCGTGTGACGGCCGCCCTCTTCCTTCGTCAGGATGTAGGCCTCCGCCGTGAAGTTCGTGTGCGGCGTGATCGAGCCCGGCTTGGCCAGAACCTGGCCGCGCTCCACGTCCTCACGTCCCACACCGCGCAGCAGCGCGCCGATGTTGTCGCCCGCCTCGCCCGAATCCAGCAGCTTGCGGAACATCTCAACGCCCGTGCAGGTCGTCTTCTGCGTCGCACGGATGCCGACGATCTCGACTTCGTCGCCCACCTTCACGATGCCGCTCTCAACGCGCCCCGTAACCACCGTGCCGCGGCCCGAAATCGAGAAAACGTCCTCGATCGGCATCAGGAACGGCTTGTCCTTCGGACGGTCCGGCTGCGGGATGTAGCTGTCGACAGCCTCCATCAGGCGCAGGATCGAGTCATGCCCGATGTCCGGCGTCTTGTCTTCCAGCGCCGCCAGCGCAGAGCCCTTCAC
>NZ_JBBVMF010000063.1:0-571 GCF_038150125.1 Rhodohalobacter sp. 8-1
CGGTGCAGCGCACGAAGTGCGCAAACGGCAGGACTGCCAAGAGCAACATCAACAAGGAGGTCGACTTGGCCGGCAGGCAGGATTCCGGCACTGTCTTCGGCAGTAAGCTTCACCAGCTCCGATATGTGCTGGTGAAACGCATCTTCGCTGGCGAGTGCAGACATTCCGTCCGCCGCCTCAAGCCAGCTGGCAGTGCTAGCCCCCAGCATTTGGTCGAGTAGCGCTGGCGCCGCCCACTCCGGCGGCCCCTTTGCGTCATCGCCATCCTTCGTCACCCGGAGAGGGTTTAACACTGCCCGCAGCCGCTCCGCGACATCAGTGCGGACGGCTTCGTAAGACAAGGTGCCGTCTCGCGTGGCGAAGATTGAGAGGGGATCGCCGATCTCCGCCAACTTCGGAGACGGATAGATAAGAAGAAGCGCCCGTAGCCCAGTCAGCCGGCCCTGGTCGTTCCGGAACTGCAGCGGCCTCAACCGATGCTTCTCGAAGTAGCGGCGCCCCGACTCGCCGACCCCCATTCGTCGCTCGGCGTCATAGGAGAGAATGGCAGAGATGGCGTCCGGCACCATCG
>NZ_JBBVMF010000064.1:0-564 GCF_038150125.1 Rhodohalobacter sp. 8-1
CGATCCCGACGTGCTGCAGGCGATCCGCGGCGGCATCCTGGGGCGCATCGCCGTCACCTATTTCGAGTGGGCCAACTCGGCGCACACCCACATGGTGGTCGGCTGGACGGTGATCGATTCCGAGGCGAGCGCCGAGACCTTCGCCGCCGCGCTGGCCAAGCGCCGTCCGGGCCCGGCGCATTACACCTCGATCAGCGGCGCCATCGACTTCGGCGCGCGGCTGTTCGACGACAACGGCTTCGAGGGCACGCGCCAGGTGATCGACGTCTCCGGCGACGGGCCGAACAATTGGGGCGACCTGGTGGTCCATGCGCGCGACCGCGCGGTGGACAAAGGCATCACCATCAACGGCCTGCCGATCCTGGACCCGGATCCCGGGCCCTACGCGCGCTACAACATCCCGAACCTGGACCTCTACTTCCGCGACTGGGTGATCGGCGGCCCGGCCGCCTTCATCGTGGCGGCCGAGGGCTTCGACTCCTTCGCCAGCGCGATCCGCCGCAAGCTGATCCTGGAGATCGCCGGCCTCACGCCCGCGCGCGAGCCCGCGCAAGGGCCCGCGCA
>NZ_JBBVMF010000065.1:0-531 GCF_038150125.1 Rhodohalobacter sp. 8-1
TACCCCATCGCGACGGTGCCGGCGATCGCCCAGGGAATGAGCGGAAAGGATTTCTCGAAGGACGCGCCGATCAGGAAAGGCGCAGTGATCGCGGCAACCATGTAGAAGGCCACGCCGGCAATCGGCAGCAGCGCCAGGAAGCCGAGCGATACGACGGAGATGTCGCGGCGGAAGGCATCGGAGCGCGGCTCGCGCAGATGCTGAAACAGCCACGGCATCCAGGCATGCAGGAAGCCGTTTATGGCGACGAAAAGCGCCGCGCCGAACAGCGCGGCGACACCGTACAGCCCGTTCTCCGCAAGGCCCAGGACGTGCGCGATGATCAGGCGGTCGGTCAGCGGCACGGCGACGAGACCGAATCCCGCCGGCAGATAGAGCAGCCCGAACTTGACGAGATCTTTGATCTCCTTCCGGCAGTCGAGCGACAGCTTCAGCTCCAGATCGCGGGACAGCCACACGAAGCCCGCGACGCAGGCGATCGCCAGGCCGGCAATCTTTCCGATCACGACGCCCTGCCAGTTCCAGCCGGCG
>NZ_JBBVMF010000066.1:0-522 GCF_038150125.1 Rhodohalobacter sp. 8-1
ATGCAGTTCGGTCATGGCAAGCCCTCCAGCGATCCGTGCCACACCACCTTGCAGCTCTCCTTCAGGCCCAACGCCGGAACACGAGGGACGTGTTGACACCACCAAATGCGAAGTTGTTGGTCATAACGTACTCCGCCTCGAGCGGCCGTACTTCATCCATGATGTAGTCGAGTTCCGCGCAGCGGGCATCCACCTTCTTCAGATTTATGGTCGGCGCGAACCAGTTTCGCTTCAGCATCTCGATGGTCATCCAGGCCTCCAGGCTGCCGCAGGCCCCCAGGGTGTGCCCCATGTAGCTCTTGAGTGAACTGATGAGTACCGGCTTTCCCAGAGCAACCTTGGTTGCGTGCGACTCGGCAACATCGCCCACATCGGTAGCAGTGCCATGGGCGTTTACATAGCCGATCGCTTCGCCCGGCAGACCACAGTCCGCCATCGCGAGCCGAATGGCCATCGTCATCGTATTCTTCGAGGGTTGCGTGACGTGTTGCCCATCGCTGTTGGTTGCAAAGCCGACCACCT
>NZ_JBBVMF010000067.1:0-522 GCF_038150125.1 Rhodohalobacter sp. 8-1
AGAGAGCAGCCATTGCTGACGACCAAACCAATGTTAGATCTCCGTTCGAGCTATCTTTAAGCAACGGGTTGAGAATATCTTTCCATCGCTGGTGTGCAATCCACAGAAGGCCGGGCGCAATCCACAGCATTGGGAATGTCCATTCCGGTTTCCACCCGATGCTCATAAGTCCGGCAAGGGAAAGCAGGGCAATAAAACCCCAAACTGTTTTAGAACGCAGCCAAGGCATTTGCGGGAAATCTTTGAATGCGTTACGAAATACCGGCAATTGAAGGAGCAGGAACCGAATGCTTAGTACGGCCGGCAGAACAGTAGAAAATGCCAATGTCGCTTCGGAAAAATACTGCAGGCCGCCAATTTCTGCCGTACCGGTATAGTGCCAGTTGTTTGTAAAGCGGTTCAGGAATTCAAAATACCACCAGAATGCCGCACTGGCCGGGAATAGCAGTGCAAAAAATACCGGCCGGCAGGTCATCAGGCAACGGCCGGACAGACGGACTGCCAGTGCGTTCAGAAAAATGA
>NZ_JBBVMF010000068.1:0-502 GCF_038150125.1 Rhodohalobacter sp. 8-1
CGAAGACACTGTTCGGTTTATTTCTGCCAAGAAGGGCGAGCCGGAATGGCTGCTGGAATGGCGCCTGAAGGCCTTCCGCCACTGGCTGACTATGCCGGAGCCAAAGTGGGCCAAGGTGCAGTTCCCGCCGATCGACTATCAGGATTCCTACTACTACTCGGCACCGAAGTCGCCCGACGACGGCCCCAAGAGCCTGGACGAGGTCGACCCCAAGCTGCTGGAGACCTACGCCAAGCTGGGCATTCCCCTGAATGAGCAGAAGATGCTGGCCGGTGTCGCGGTCGACGCCGTGTTCGACAGCGTCTCGGTGGCGACCACCTTCAAGAAGAACCTGGAAGACGTCGGCGTCATCTTCTGCCCGATCTCCGAGGCGGTGAAGAACCATCCGGAGCTGGTGAAGAAGTATCTCGGCTCGGTGGTGCCTTACGGTGACAACAAGCACGCCTGCCTGAACTCGGCGGTCTTCACCGACGGTTCCTTCGTCTACATCCCCAAGGGGGTG
>NZ_JBBVMF010000069.1:0-502 GCF_038150125.1 Rhodohalobacter sp. 8-1
GCGATCCACGAAGAGCATGTCTACGCAAAGTACCTGAAGAAGTAGCTTGTGGGGTGCTGCCGCCCGGAAGTGAGCACCGGCGGTTGGCGTTGCAGGGCCGCCTTCGGGCGGCCCTGTTCTTTTGTGCCGATGCAGCGGATCGACAATCGTAAGTGGACTTGCGAAACGGCCGGCCGCTGCCTAGGGTGGCGCGCGTCATCAGGAGAACAAGGAAGCGAGCCTTGGCCGGGAGCAGCGCAGCAGGAAAAGGCGGAGCGAAGAGCGCGAAAGTGAAGGCACCGAAGGCAAAGACCGCGCCTGCGAAGGCCGGCGCGAAGGAGATTCCGATCCGCTTGGCGACCGGCTCCTCCGCGCCGGGCACCGCCGAGGGCCAGTCTATCGAGGAAGCCCTCGGCGCCCAGGTGCGCGCGCTGCGCAAGCGTCAGGACATGACGGTGGCCGAACTGGCGGGGCAGGCCGGGCTTTCCGCTGGCATGCTGTCGAAGGTGGAAAACGGCGCCAT